>NZ_CP193665.1:1200000-1500000 GCF_051106265.1 Streptococcus sp. KHUD_015 | reverse complement strand
GAATTAAATTTGCTGATCATGCTGATGAAAAGGGGATGATTTCCTATTATCTAGTAGATCCTGATCAAGATTCATCTAAATACCAAAAACTTGGCGAGATTGCCGAATCTAAATTTAAAAATTTAGAAAATAGAAAAGAGGATAGTCTTAAAAAAGATACAACTGAAGTAGAACATCATCAAGAAAATGAAGAATCTATCGAAGAAAAATCTAGCTTGACTATTCATAAAACGATTTCAACAATTAGAGAGTTTGAAAGTAAAGACTTGAAGAAACTCATTAAAAAGAAATTTAGAGAAGTTGATGACTTTACAAGTGAAACTGGTAAGAGGACAGAAGAATACGATTATAAATACGATGATAAGGGAAATATCATTGCTTATGACGATGGTAGTGTCTTAGAATATGAAACTGAAAAACTTGACGAAATCAAATCAAAAATTTATGGTGTTCTAAGCCCGTCTAAAGATGGACACTTTGAAATTCTTGGAAAGATAAGTAATGTTTCTAAAAATGCCAAGGTATATTATGGTAATAAATATAAATCGATAGAAATCAAAACGACCAAGTATGATTCCCACTCAAAAACGATGACATTTGATTTATACGCTAATATTAATGATATTGTGGATGGATTAGCTTTTTCAGGAGATATGAGATTCTTTGTGAAAGATGATGATCAGATAAAAGCTGAAACTAAAATTAGAATGCCTGAAAAAAATAAGGAAACTAAGACAGAATATCCCTATGCATCAAGTTATGGGAATGTAATAGAATTAGGAGAAGGAGATCTTTCAAAAAACAAACCAAACAATTTAACGGACATGGAATCTGGTAAAATCTATGCTGATTCAGAAAAACAACAATATCTGTTAAAAGATAACATCATTCTAAGAAAAGGCTATGCACTAAAAGTGACTACCTATAATCCTGGAAAAACGGATATGTTAGAAGGAAATGGAGTCTATAGCCAGGAAGATATAGCAAAAATCCAAAAGGCCAATCCTAATCTAAGAGTCTTATCAGAAAAAATAATTTATGCTGATAGTAGAAATGTTGAAGATGGAAGAAGTACTCAATCCGTATTAATGTCGGCTTTGGACGGCTTTAACATTGTAAGGTATCAAGTGTTTAGATTTAAAATGAACGATAAAGGGGAGGCAATCGATAAAGATGGAAATCTTGTAACAGATTCTTCTAAACTTGTATTATTTGGTAAAGATGATAAAGAGTACACTGGAGAGGATAAGTCCAATGTAGAAGCTATAAAAGAAGATGGCTCTACGTTATTTATTGATGCAAAACCAGTAAACCTTTCAATGGACAAGAACTACTTTAATCCATCTAAATCTAATAAAATCTATGTACGAAATCCAGAATTCTATTTAAGAGGTAAGATTTCTGATAAGGGTGGTTTTAACTGGGAGTTGAGAGTTAATGAATCGGTTGTAGATAATTATTTAATCTACGGAGATTTACACATTGATAACACTAGAGATTTTAACATTAAGCTTAATGTTAAAGACGGTGACATCATGGACTGGGGAATGAAAGACTATAAAGCAAACGGATTCCCAGATAAGGTAACAGATATGGATGGAAATGTTTATCTTCAAACTGGCTATAGCGATTTGAATGCGAAAGCGGTTGGAGTACACTATCAATTTTTATATGATAATGTTAAACCAGAAGTAAACATTGATCCTAAGGGAAATACTAGTATTGAATATGCTGACGGAAAATCTGTTGTCTTTAACATCAATGATAAAAGAAATAATGGGTTCGATGGTGAGATTCAAGACAAACATATTTATGTAAATGGAAAAGAATACAAATCATTTGATGATATTAAACAACTAACAGATAAGACACTAAACATTAAGATTGTTGTAAAAGATTTTGCAAGAAATACGACCGTAAAAGAATTCATTTTAAACAAAGATACGGGAGAGGTAAGCGAATTAAAACCTCATACGGTGACTGTGACCATTCAAAATGGAAAAGAAATGAGTTCTAAGATAGTGTCGGAAGAAGATTTCATTTTACCTGTCTATAAGGGGGAATTAGAAAAAGGCTATCAATTTGATGGCTGGGAAATTTCTGGTGTCGAAGGGAAAAAAGATGCTGGTTATGTTATTAATGTGTCAAAAGATACCCTTATAAAACCTGTATTCAAGAAAATAGAGGAGAAAAAAGAAGAGGAGAATAAACCTACTTTTGATGTATCCAAAAAGAAAGATAAGGTGCAAGCAAATCATAATCAATTAGATGAAAGTCACAGAAAAGAAGACTTACAAAGAGAAAATCATTCACACAAATCTGATTCAACTAAAGATGTCAAAACTACAGTTCCTGTACAAGTAAATTATAGTCAATTAGATGAAAGTCAAAGATCTGATTCAACTAAGGATGTTACAGCTACAGTTCCTGATAAAAATGATAAAAACTTTGAAAATAAGAAAGAAGTTTATCTTAATGAACCAGAGAATATAGCTAATAAACATACCAATATCGATAGTAAATTGGATACTAACAATTCTGATAGATTGCCAAAAACCGGAACAGTTAGAGAAGGTTTTACACCATTCATTGCTGGAATAATGTTTACCGTAGGTGCATTTCTTGGATTGAAGAAAAAAGATCAAGATTAAGACCAAAGCTATAGAAAAGATATAGCAAAATGATTTGTGTACTGAGATGAGATAGTGTGGTGATGAAACAATTTTGTGAAAATAGCCATTTATAACTCAATTATTTAGTTTACTTTACTATTGATACTCTTTTTGGATTTATTAATGGACTTAGTTTAGAAAACTAATGAATTGATTGAAAGGGTTAATATTGACAATATTGATTAGCAAATAGAGTCTATCAAAATTTAAAGGCTAATAGAGGTGATGAGATAATTTCAAGGAATTAAGTAGCGTTTGGTTGCTTAATTCCTTTTTATTTGGAAGGTAGTTTTTCCCTCAGCCTCTTTCTTTTAACTCTTCAACCACTTAGACCGAGATAGAGACCAGATAGGCAAAAGAACTTGTTCTTGAAACTTACCTCTGCTATAATGATTTGTGTAAGGGACGTGAGGTATCAATATCAGATAACTCAAGTTCCTAAAAACGAAATTGGAGATAAACAAATGAAAAAATTATTGGGGATTGTATTTTTAATAGGAGCAGCGACAGTAGTGTATTTTGGTTCTGTTGGCTGGCCAAGTTTGGATGTCAACCTATGGTCCCTGATTCCGGTAGGCCTGTTTCTCTTTTTCACTCTAGAGAATCTTTTGAAAAAGGACTACAAGGCTAGTCTGATGTGTTTGATTATTGCCTTCATCATCGCAAATGCAATTTTGAACCTTTTGCCAATTTCAAGTGGTCTAGTAATTGGTGCAGGCGTCCTAGCTTGTGTAGGTATTGGTTATCTATTTCCGGATAAAGAAGGAAAATAAGAAGGAAGAGTGAATAAAGTCAGGATCTAACTGAAATACTTGTTGGATCTTTTTCTATGTCTAAAAATGTAAGAAAGAATTTTTGGTGGTAACAGATTATTTCTAGCTTACTTTTTTGATTTTAAATTAGGCTAAGATAAAATAAATTTTTTTTGTTTGAGATAGTAAAAAGCTATTCCATTTTAAAATTCCAATAAAAAGTATAATATAATAACTATCATAATAAAAACTCCGATTCTCTCTGGAAATTCTCTAATTTTTATAAAAAACAATCAAAAATATTGTTTTTATTTGTATAAGGTTGACAAATTTTTTATTGTTTATAAAATTGTATTATAAGATAATTATAATAAGGAGCTTGCTTTTAGAGAAAATGAAAGCGGTTACTGATAAGGAGGGTTACATGCAAAAAGGTAATTGGAACAAAAAGAGAGTTTATAGTATTCGAAAATTTTCAGTCGGTGCTTGCTCAGTACTCATAGGCAGCTGTATGATGTTATTAGGATCAAGCCTTAGTCTAGCTTCTTCTGCTTATGCGAATGAAAATACTAATGAACTGATTTCAATAAGTAGGCAGAATGATGATTCTGAAAATCAAGGAGAGAGCGGACATACATCTGAAGTGATAGCTTCAGAAAAAGCAAGTGAACAAATGGATAATGTATCTCTTAAGGATAATGCAGATATTGTAGGTGTTTCTGATCCAGCTCATGCAGATCAGTCCCCAGCTACAGTTGCTGATAATACAGAGTTTCCTTTAGAAGAAGGTAAGACTGAAGTGAAAAGTAGGATAGAGGAAACGAAGGTATTTGAGGAAAGAAATAAATCTGAGGAAAAACACAAATCTGAAGAAACAAATAAAGCAGAATCACAAGATCCTTCTATTTCAAAAGATAAGAAGGAATTCAAATCTGCTACAAATGAAGTTGTTGATAAGTTAATTGAAGATAGAAACCTTTCTTTCAATCAAAATTGGCACTTTAAACTAAATGCCAATGCTAAAGAAGCTGTTAAACCAGATGCAGATATATCTTCTTGGAAAAAAATGGATCTTCCTCATGATTGGAGTATTCATTTTGATTTTGATCATGATTCACCATCTCAAAATGAAGGAGGCCAACTGAATGGTGGAGATGGATGGTATCGTAAAACTTTTAAGTTAGACGAAAAAGATTTAAATAAAGATGTCCGTGTGACCTTTGATGGGGTTTACATGGATTCTCAAGTATTTGTTAATGGTCAATTAGTTGGTCACTATCCAAATGGTTACAATCAATTTTCATATGACATTACCAATTATCTTTATAAGGATGGAAGAGAAAATGTTATTTCTGTTCATGCAGTAAACAAACAGCCAAGTAGTCGTTGGTATTCAGGAAGTGGTATCTATCGTGATGTGAGCTTGCAAGTGACAGATAAGGTTCATGTTGAGAAAAATGGTACAACTATCTTAACCCCAAAACTTGAACACCAACAAAATGGCAAGGTTGAAACTCATGTGAGCAGTAAAATCGTTAATACAGATGATAAGGATCATGAGCTCGTAGCAGAGTATCAAATTTTTGAACGGGGCGGTCAGGCAGTTACAGAACTTGTTCGAACTGAGAGTAAGATTCTAAAAGCTAGAGAAACAATTCATTTGGAATCAGCATTAGAGGTTGAAAAACCTAAATTGTGGACAGTGTCATCTGATAAACCTGCTTTATATGAGATGGTGACTCGTGTTTACAAAGATGGTCAGCTTGTAGATGCTAAGAAAGATTTATTTGGTTATCGTTACTATAACTGGACTCCAGACCAAGGATTCTCTTTGAACGGTGAACACATCAAGTTCCATGGAGTTTCATTGCACCACGATCATGGAGCATTGGGTGCGGAGGAGAACTACAAGGCTGAATATCGCCGTCTGAAACAGATGAAGGAGATGGGAGTGAATTCAATTCGTACAACCCACAATCCAGCAAGTCCTCAAACACTACAGATTGCAGCTGAACTTGGTTTATTGGTTCAGGAAGAAGCTTTTGATACTTGGTATGGAGGTAAGAAACCATACGACTATGGTCGTTTCTTTGAAAAAGATGCAACTCACCCTGAAGCTAAAAAAGGGGAAAAATGGTCAGATTACGATCTACGTACCATGGTAGAAAGAGACAAAAATAACCCAGCTGTCTTTATGTGGTCTATAGGAAATGAGATTGGAGAAGCTAATGGCGATCCTCATTCTCTAGCTACTGTTAAACGTTTGGTTAAAGTAATCAAGGATGTTGATAAGACTCGTTATGTGACTATGGGGGCTGATAAGTTCCGTTTTGGTAATGGTAGCGGTGGGCATGAGAAAATTGCTGATGAACTGGATGCGGTTGGATTTAACTACTCAGAAGATAACTACAAAGTTCTTAGAGCTAAGCATCCAAAGTGGTTGATTTATGGTTCAGAGACCTCCTCAGCTACTCGTACTCGTGGAAGTTATTATCGTCCAGAGCGTGAATTGGTACACAGTAATCAAGACTATCGTAACTATGAGCAGTCTGATTATGGAAATGATCGTGTTGGTTGGGGTAAAACAGCAACAGCTTCATGGACTTTTGACCGTGACAATGCTGGCTATGCTGGACAGTTTATTTGGACTGGTACTGACTATATTGGTGAGCCTACGCCATGGCACAATCAAAATCATACACCAGTCAAAAGTTCTTATTTTGGTATTGTAGATACTGCTGGTATTCCAAAAAATGATTTCTATCTTTACCAGAGTCAATGGGTATCTGCTCAGAAAAAACCGATGGTTCACCTACTTCCTCACTGGAACTGGGAGGACCCAACTCTAAAAGATAATGTAGCTGATGCAGATGGTAAAATTCCAGTTCGTGCCTACTCTAACGCTGCAAGTGTGGAGCTATTGTTGAATGGTGAATCCCTAGGACAGAAGACCTTTACTAAAAAACAAACTAGCGATGGACGAACTTACCAAGAAGGTGCTAATGCTAATGAACTTTATCTTGAATGGAAAGTTGCTTATAAGCCAGGTACCTTGGAAGCAATAGCTCGTGATGAATCTGGCAAGGAAATTGCTCGAGACAAGATCACAACTGCTGGCAAACCAGCAGCTGTTCGTCTCATCAAAGAAGAACAAGCAATCGCGGCAGATGGTAAAGATTTGACTTATATCTATTATGAGATTGTAGACAGCAAAGGACATCTAGTTCCAACTGCTAATAATATGGTTCGTTTCCAATTGCATGGTCAAGGTCAGCTTGTTGGTGTCGATAACGGAGAACAAGCCAGCCGTGAACGTTTCAAAGAGCAAGCCGATGGTTCATGGATTCGTAAAGCCTTTAATGGTAAAGGTGTTGCCATTGTAAAATCGACCGAGCAAGCAGGAAAATTCACCCTTACTGCTCATTCTGATCTCTTGAAATCTGACCAAGTGACTGTCTTTACTGGTAAAAAAGAAGGACAAGAAAAGACTGTTTTGGGTACAGAAGTAGCAAAAGTTCGTACATTGCTAGGAAAAGATCCAAAAATGCCGAAGACGGTAGGTTTTGTATACAGCGATGGTAGTCGTGAAAAACATCCAGTAACTTGGTCTCAAGTCGATGTTAGTCAAGCAGGAGTTGTGACTGCTAAAGGTACAGCAAATGGACGTGAGGTAGAGGCGCGTGTCGAGGTTCTAGCAATTGCGAAAGAACTACCAACAGTTAAACGTGTTGCTCCTGGAGCTAACTTGAACACTGTAGATAAATATGTGTCAATACTTGTAACCGATGGAAGTGTACAAGAGTATGAAGTAGATAGCTGGGAGATTGCAGAAGCAGATAAAGCCAAACTTTCAGTCCCAGGATCACGTATTCAAATGACTGGTCAGTTAGCTGGAGAAACTATTCATGCAACCCTTGTGGTAGAAGAAGGAAATGTTGCAGCACCTGCAGTGCCAACTGTAACTGTTGGTGGTGAAGCTGTGACAGGGCTTACTAGTCACCATCCAATGCAATATCGTATTCTAGCTTATGGATCAAAATTGCCAGAAGTCTCAGCAAGTGCTGAAAATGCTGATGTTACAGTCCTTCAAGCAAGTGCAGCAAACGGTATGCGCGCAAGTATCTTTGTTCAGTCAAAAGATGGTGGCCCTCTTCAAACCTATGCAATCCAATTCCTAGAAGAAGCACCAAAAATTGACCATTTGAGCTTGCAAGTGGAGCAAGCTGACGGCCTTAAAGAAGATCAAACAGTGAAATTGTCTGTTCATGCTCACTATCAAGACGGAACGCAAGCTGTATTACCAGCTGATAAGGTGACCTTCTCTACAAGTGGTGAAGGGGAAGTTGCAGTCCGTAAGGGAATGCTTGAACTTCATAGACCAGGAGTAGTCGCTCTCAAAGCTGTATATGAGGGTGCTGAAGGCCAGGTTAGTCTCACTATTCAAGCCAATACTGAGAAGAAGATTGCGAAATCCATCCGTCCAATAAATGTAGTGACAGACTTGCACCAAGAACCTACTCTTCCGTCAACAGTAACGGTTGAGTATGACAAAGGTTTCCCTAAAGCTCACAAAGTAACTTGGCAAGCTATTCCGAAAGAAAAACTAGACCACTATCAAACCTTTGAGGTGTTAGGTAAAGTTGAAGGAATTGACCTGGAAGCGCGTGCTAAAGTATCTGTAGAAGGCATCGTTTCAGTTGAAGAAGTTAGTGTGACAACACCGATTGCAGAAGCGCCACAATTACCAGAAAGTGTTCGAACTTATGATTCAAATGGTCATGTTTCATCAGCTAAGGTTACATGGGACGTGATTCAACCTGAGCAATACGCTAAGGAAGGTGTCTTTACAGTTAATGGTCGCTTAGAAGGTACTCAATTAACAACTAAACTTCATGTTCGCGTATCTGCTCAAACTGAGCAAGGTGCAAATATTTCTGACCAATGGACCGGTTCAGAATTGCCACTTGCCTTTGCTTCAGATTCAAATCCAACCGACCCTGTTTCAAATGTCAACGATAAATTGATTTCCTTTAATGACCGACCAGCAAATCGTTGGACAAACTGGAATCGTAGTAATCCAGAAGCTTCAGTCGGTGTTCTGTTTGGAGATTCAGGTATCTTGAGCAAACGCTCCGTTGATAATCTAAGTGTCGGATTCCACGAAGACCATGGAGTCGGTGCACCGAAATCTTATGTGATAGAGTATTATGTTGGTAAGACTGTTTCAACAGCTCCTAAAAACCCTAGCTTTGTAGCCAATGAAGACCATGTATTTAACGATCCAGCTAACTGGAAACCTGTTACAAATCTAAAAGCTCCTGCTCAACTCAAGGCTGGAGAAATGAACCACTTTAGCTTTGATAAAGTTGAAACCTATGCTGTTCGTATTCGCATGGTTAAAGCAGATAACAAGCGTGGAACGTCTATCACAGAAGTACAGATTTTTGCCAAACAAGTTTCGCCAGCCAAACAAGGACAAACAAGAATCCAAGTTGACGGCAAAGCCTTAGCAAACTTTAACCCTGATTTGACAGACTACTACCTTGAGTCTGGAGATGGAAAAGTTCCTGCAGTAACAGCAAGTGTTAGCGACAATGGTCTTGCTACAATCGTTCCAAGTGTTCGTGAAGGTGAACCAGTCCGTGTCATCGCGAAAGCTGAAAATGGCGACATTTTAGGAGAATACCGTCTGCACTTCACTAAGGATAAAGACTTACTTTCTCGTAAACCAGTTGCTGCAGTTAAACAAGCTCGCTTGTTGCAACTAGGGCAACCACTTGAATTGCCAACTAAGGTTCCGGTATACTTCACAGGTAAAGACGGCTACGAAACAAAAGACCTGACAGTTGAATGGGAAGAAGTTCCTGCAGAAAATCTAACAAAAGCAGGTCAATTTATCGTTCGAGGCCGTGTTCTTGGTAGTGACCTCGTTGCTGAGTTCACTGTAAGAGTGACAGATAAACTTGGTGAGGTTCTCTCAGATAACCTTGATTATAATGACAATGGGAATCAGGCCTTTGCCTCAGCAACCAATGATATTGATGATAGTTCTCATGACCGTGTTGACTATCTCAATGATGGTGATCATTCAGAGAATCGTCGTTGGACAAACTGGTCTGCAAGACCGTCCACTAATCCAGAAGTATCAACAGGGGTCATTTTCCGTGAAAATGGTAAGATTGTAGAGCGGACTGTTGCACAAGCCAAACTCCAGTTCTTTGCAGATAGTGGTACAGATGCACCATCTAAACTCGTTTTGGAACGCTATATTGGTCCAGACTTTGAAGTGCCAACTTATTATTCAAACTACCAAGCTTACGAAACAGATCATCCATTTAATAATCCAGAAAATTGGATTGCTGTTCCGTATCACGCGAATAAAGATATCGAAGCGGGTGATGAAATTAATGTGACATTTAAAGAGGTGAAAGCCAAAGCTATGAGATGGCGTATGGAGCGTAAAGCAGATAAGAGCGGTGTTGCGATGATTGAGATGACCTTCCTTGCACCGAGCGAATTGCCTCAAGAAAGCACTCAATCGAAGATTCTTGTAGATGGAAAAGAACTTACAGATTTTACTGAAAATCGTCAAAACTATCAAATCACCTATAAAGGTCAACGTCCAAAAGTCTCAGTTAAAGAAAACAATCAAGTAGCTTCAACAGTTGTAGATAGTGGAGATGATAGCCTTCCAGTACTTGTTCGCCTAGTTTCAGAGAGTGGAAAACAAGTCAAGGAATACCGTATACAGTTGACTAAGGAGAAACCAGTTTCTGAGAAGACAGTTGCTGCAGTACAGGAGGATTTACCAAAATTAGAAGTTCTTGAACAAGATTTGGCCTACAAGACAATTGAGAAAAAGGATTCAACACTGTATCTAGGTGAAACTCGTGTAGAACAAGAAGGAAAAGTTGGTAAGGAACGTATCTTCACAGCGATAAATCCTAATGGAAGTAAGGAAGAAAAATTCCGTGAAATAGTTCAGACTCCAACAAACCGTATTGTCGTTGTCGGAACTAAACTAGGAACCGCTCTTCCAGAGGACGAATCCAATGCTCTAGTTTTCAACAGACCAGAACTTATGGTTGAGGAAGAAACAATTGACTTCCAGATCCAGGAGCGTAAGTCTGACAAGTTATATCTAGGTGAAACTCGCATCCTTCAAGAAGGAAGACAAGGTCTCCGTGTTCACTTGATTGAAGTAGAAAATGGCAAGCGGACTGAGAAAGAAAGCTATGATAAAGTTATAGCTCAGGACCGTATTGTAGAGGTTGGTACAGCTATAAAAGATACAAAATCAGCCCCTCAAGAACAGCTTAAAGCAGCTCCTAAAGAAGCTAGTAAGTCTGTGCTACAAGATCAAGAAGTTCAAAAACCAGAATCTCAAGAAACTACAAAACAACAAGTATCAACTGAGAAAACGGATGTAAAACAAGTGAGCTCACGTTCAGTTGAAGCCCAGCAAGATGAAAAGAATTACTTGCCAAACACTGGAACAGAGGCAGAACAGGCAGCAGTAGCAGCAGGTTTAGCTCTTCTAGGTTTGAGTGCAGGCTTAGTAGCCACTAAAGGTAAAAAAGAAGACTAGAAATTTTGATACCTTCTTTATCGTTAAAAATTAGAGAGAAGTTCTTGTCTTAGATAGAAGATAAATCCCTTGGAATATAAGTTTCTAAGGGATTCTCTTTGTATAAAATTGTATAGTGTTATTGTCTATCCTATTTTGTAGAGAAAGCAAAAATCCCTAGGCCTTAACTTTCTAGGGATTTGACTATTTCATTAAGAACAATTCAACAATCATCTCGATATACATGACAAGGGTTAATAAGAATCCTGCACGCCAGAAGAATTTGATAAATTTAGGATAGTAAAAGCTACGTTTTTTCAGAAGGAAGAAAAAAACGAGAATAATGGCTAGGAGTGAGAGGGCTAGACCCAGTCTAGGGAGGAAATTATGGGTAAAGGTTTTAGCTGTAATCAAGTAATACTCAAATATTAAAACTGGAAAAGCCAAATCCGCAAAGTTTCGTCCTAGTTTTTTTAATCTAAAAAGTTTGGTTATGATAATGCAGACGACTAAGGTCAGTATCAATAATAAAATAGATGCTAATTTCATTAAAATCATACCCATATTGTATCATAAAAAAAGGCTAATGGAAACGAGAAACAGAGGAATTTATAGGAAAGTCAGGCTTTTGAGATTGTGGGTGATTTTTGTTATAATGAAAGTTATGAAATCTTATAATACCTTGAATGATTATTATCGAAAACTCTTTGGAGAAAAGACTTTTAAAGTCCCTATTGATGCGGGATTTGACTGTCCCAATCGTGATGGAACTGTGGCTCATGGGGGCTGTACTTTTTGTACGGTTTCAGGTTCTGGAGATGCTATCGTAGCACCGGATGCGCCTATCCGAGAGCAATTTTATAAGGAAATTGACTTTATGCACCGCAAGTGGCCAGACGTGCAGAAGTATCTAGTTTATTTTCAAAATTTTACCAATACCCATGAAAAGGTGGAAGTGATTCGGGAACGCTATGAGCAGGCTATCAACGAGCCAGGTGTGGTAGGAATCAATATCGGAACGCGCCCAGACTGTTTACCAGACGAAACCATTGAATATTTGGCTGAATTGTCGGAGCGCATGCATGTGACGGTTGAATTGGGCTTGCAGACCACTTATGAAATAACCTCTGACCTGATTAACCGCGCCCATTCTTATGAATTGTACGTGGAAACGGTCAAACGTTTGAGAAAGTATCCCCAGATTGAGATTGTTTCCCATCTGATCAATGGACTTCCTGGTGAAACACATGAGATGATGATTGAAAATGTCCGCCGCTGTGTCACTGATAACGATATTCAAGGAATTAAACTGCACTTGCTTCACCTGATGACCAATACGCGTATGCAACGGGACTACCACGAGGGACGTTTGCAACTGATGAGTCAGGACGAATATGTCAAGGTCATCTGTGACCAACTGGAAATCATTCCCAAGCATATCGTCATCCATCGAATCACAGGAGATGCACCTAGGGATATGCTGATTGGTCCTATGTGGAGCCTCAATAAATGGGAAGTTCTCAATAGCATTGAGATGGAGATGCGACGTCGTGGAAGCGTTCAAGGATGCAAG
The DNA here is from genome assembly GCF_051106265.1 of Streptococcus sp. KHUD_015. Taxonomy (GTDB): domain Bacteria; phylum Bacillota; class Bacilli; order Lactobacillales; family Streptococcaceae; genus Streptococcus. The sequence goes on along the minus strand of NZ_CP193665.1, from coordinate 1,487,436 downwards.
GCTGTAAAACAGGAGTTTGAAAATGAAAAGACCACTTGAGATGGCACATGACTTTTTGGCTTGGGTAGTGACTCAGGATGATATCGTAGTGGATGCGACCATGGGAAATGGTCATGACACCCTTTTTCTAGCCAAACTAGCCAAGAAAGTCTATGCCTTTGATATTCAGGAGCAAGCCTTGGAAAAGACCCAAGAGCGTTTGGACCAGGCTGGAATGACAAATGCCCAGTTAATCTTGCAGGGCCATGAGACACTGGACCAGTTTGTGACAGAAGCCAAGGCAGGGATTTTTAATCTGGGCTATCTGCCGTCAGCTGATAAGTCTGTCATTACCCGACCTCAGACAACGATTGAAGCATTAGAAAAGCTGTGTGGTTTACTTGTCAAAGGTGGACGAATTGCCATTATGATTTACTATGGTCATGAAGGAGGCGACATCGAGAGGGATGCTGTCTTGGATTTTGTCAGTCAGTTGAACCAACAAGAATACACAGCTGCCATTTACCGAACTTTAAACCAAGTAAACAACCCACCATTTTTAGTGATGATTGAAAAATTAGAGAGATATAGACATGGATAAACAATACCTACGTGAAAAGCTGGATGCCATGCGCCAGAATTTTGTTGAATCAACCCACCACGAACGAGCGGTGGGTGTGCTAGACCAAGCGCATATGAGCAAAAAAATGCTTAAAATCAAGAAAAAATTAGTTGCTCTTGAAATGGAACGGTGCCAGAGAAAAATTGAGCACAAAGATTGTTCCAAGATTGACCAAAAAATCAAAGAGCAGAAGGAGATATTTGAATTCTGTTGTAAAAAAGACTAAGGAGGAAGTGCGTGGAATTACTGATTTACCTCATCCTATTTTTACTGGTTTTGATTGTCTCAAGTACAACCAATAAGCTTCTGCCCTTTTTGCCTCTCCCTTTGGTGCAGATTCTTTTGGGAATCGTGATTGGTCTCTTTTTACCCAATACCGACTTTCACCTCAATACGGAGTTGTTTTTAGCCCTGGTTATCGGGCCCTTGCTTTTCCGAGAGTCGGAAGAAGCGGATATTACGGCTATTTTAAAACACTGGCGAATTATTGTTTATCTCATATTTCCAGTGATTTTTATCTCGACCCTGAGTTTGGGTGGCTTGGCCCATCTTCTTTGGTTCAGCCTTCCCTTGGCGGCTTGTTTGGCTGTTGGGGCAGCCCTTGGGCCTACGGACTTGGTTGCCTTTGCCTCTCTTTCGGAGCGGTTCAGCTTTCCAAAGCGTGTGTCTAATATCCTTAAGGGTGAAGGCCTCTTGAATGATGCATCAGGTTTGGTTGCCTTTCAGGTGGCCTTGACAGCTTGGACAACTGGAGCTTTTTCCCTTGGGCAAGCTAGTAGTTCGCTCATCTTTTCAATTCTAGGCGGTTTTTTGATTGGCTTTTTAACAGCCATGACCAACCGTTTCCTTCACACATTCTTGCTAAGTGTGCGAGCAACAGATATTGCCAGCGAACTTTTATTAGAATTGAGTTTGCCTCTGTTGACCTTCTTCCTAGCAGAAGAAGTCCATGTTTCGGGGATTATTGCCGTTGTGGTTGCTGGGATTTTAAAGGCAAGCCGTTTTAAGAAGATTACGCTACTCGAAGCCCAAGTGGATACGGTGACCGAGACGGTCTGGCACACAGTGAACTTTATGCTCAACGGTTCTGTCTTTGTGATTTTAGGGATGGAGCTGGAAATGATAGCAGAGCCTATCTTGACCAATCCAATCTATAATCCCTTACTTTTATTGCTATCTCTTGTCGCCCTGACCTTTGTCCTCTTTGCCATTCGTTTTATCATGATTTATGGCTATTATGCCTATAGGACTAGACGTCTCAAGAAAAAGCTAAATAAGTATATGAAGGACATGCTTCTTTTGACCTTCTCAGGTGTCAAGGGAACGGTGTCGATTGCTACGATTCTTTTGATACCAAGTAATCTAGAGCAGGAGTATCCTCTCTTACTTTTCCTCGTTGCAGGTGTGACGCTGGTAAGCTTTTTAACAGGTCTCTTAATCCTGCCTCATCTTTCTGATGAACAAGAAGAAAGTAAGGACCATCTCATGCATATTGCTATTTTGAATGAAGTAACGATAGAGTTGGAAAAAGAGTTGGAAGACACTAGAAATAAACTCCCTCTCTATGCAGCTATTGACAATTACCATGGACGAATAGAGAACCTTATCCTGAGCCAAGAAAATAAGGGTGAGCAAGAAGACTGGGAGGCCTTGAAACTTCTCATCCTCAGTATTGAAAGTGATGGTTTAGAACAAGCCTACGAAGAAGGCAAGATGAGTGAGCGTGCCTATCGAGTCTACCAACGTTATCTGAAAAACATGGAACAAAGCATCAATCGCAAGTTTGCTTCACGATTGACCTATTATTTCCTTGTTTCCTTGCGGATTTTGCGTTTTCTACTTCACGAAGTCTTTACCTTTGGCAAGACCTTTCGCAGTTGGAAAAATGAAGAATCTAAGAAACTCAGAGCCCTTGACTATGACCAAATTGCAGAGCTCTATCTAGAAAATACTGAGATGATCATCGAAAGTTTGGAGAACCTAAAAGGAGTTTATAAGAGTTCTTTAATCAGCTTCATGCAGGATTCTCGTCTCCGTGAAACAGCTATCATCACCAGTGGTGCCTTTGTCGAACGGGTTATCAATCGTGTCAAACCCAACAATATCGATGAAATGCTGAGAGGCTATTATTTGGAGCGCAAGTTGATTTTCGAATACGAAGAAAAACGATTAATTACGACCAAGTATGCCAAGAAGTTACGACAAAATGTCAATAACTTAGAGAACTATTCCTTGAAGGAAGCTGCCAATACCCTGCCTTATGATATGGTGGAATTGGTAAGAAGAAATTAATCAAGATTATAAGTGAAGGAGTGTTACATGAAGAAGTGGTGGAAAGGGCTGATAGACAAGCCTTTATTAAAAGCCTTTTTGCATTATTATCAAGCATCAGATAGTGAGTTGACCAGTGTCGCAGTAGCCTACTATTGGTTGATTTCGATTTTTCCCCTGCTTTTGGTGGTGGTCAATATCCTCCCTTATTTTCAGATTCCAGTTTCCAATTTTTTAAAGGTCGTTAATGAATTCTTGCCGGAAACCATGTATGATGTGGTCGCAAAGATTATTACAGAAGTGCTGACCCAACCGTCAACGGGCTTATTGAGTTTTGCGGTTTTATCAGCCCTCTGGACCTTTTCAAAATCCATGAATTTCCTACAGAAAGCCTTTAACAAAGCTTACGGAGTTGCTAAAAATCGTGGAATGATTTCCCGTCAGCTCATGAGTTTGTTTGTCAGTTTTGGCTTGCAGATTCTCTTCGCCTTAGCTCTGTTTTTGAGTGTCTTTGGGCGAATGCTTCTCAACCTTATCAAGAGCTACTGGAAATCGGATAGTCCTCTCTTTGATTATCTGCAAGACCTAACAGGCCCCTTGATCTATGCCTTGATTTTCGCTATCTTGGTCATGCTTTATTATTTCCTGCCTAATGTTACGGTCCGACGAATTCGCTATGTGTTGCCAGGTAGTGCCTTTGTCTTGTTGACTCTGGCCTTACTGCTCAACATCTTTTCAGTCTATGTCAACAATTATGTCAATCACCTAGTGGACGTCCGTTTTTTCAGTTCCGTCGTCGTGGTGGTTATGATGTTTTGGTTTATTCTCATTGCTAAGATTTTAATTGTCGGCGCGGTGATCAATGCCAGTGTGCAGAGTTTGAAAGATCTGAATTTTAGAAAAGACTAACGAATTTTTAATTCATTACAAAACGCATAATATGAAAATTCCACGAGGTCAACTATAGTCAGAAAGCTGAACAACAAGCCAAAACGCCCCAAAAAGGCGGCAAAAAGCAAGCACCTGCAAACAACGTGCCGAAATGATCAAATCCTGATTATATCAACGAATTAGACCCAAAAATCGTTGATATGCTAGTAGAATTTCACAAGTCACAATGCACTTTGGAAACTCCCGAGGCGCAAGCAGAAATCGCCCAAAAACGTGAAGAAATCGAGCAAAGGAGAGCTGAGCTTGAGGATAAAAAACAAGAGCTTTTGAACCGCTTGAACAAATAGAGTTTCGCAAGTATTATGCTTACAAATTACTTGAGCAATTAACTAAAATATAAACCCTGCCTTTATATCTAGGCAGGGTTTATATTTTAGAAATTCACGTAGCTTGTTTCGGTTTTTACATACCCAGTATAATCTGAGTTTCTATAGTATTCAGTGATAAACTTCCATTTTCTTTGAGAAAGATGGATATAAGTACTTTTTATGTAGTATGGATATGGGCTTTGTGAATCCAAGTAAGACTGATAAGCTTGTATACCAAAATATGCTCCACCAATTATGCCACTCCATGGCCCCCCAATATAGAACCTATAAAGCCAAACATCGCGGTTATTCCAGAATCAATCATGAAGTTAGCGAATGTGTTGGCTTGTTTATTCCCATGTATTGTGTTGACGTAATTCCAAACATTAGGATCGTATGATCTAAAAGATATATTTAGATCGAGTTCATTCTTTTGATAAGCCATATAAAATGACCCATTGATATAGACGCCATCAGCACCTCGTTCAATAGTGTCTACACTTCCATTTGGATTGAGCACCTCAAGAATTTCATCACTTAAAATATTTACTTGCGTATCTCCGAACCGCACTGATGAGCCATTCTCAAACTGAGCCTCACCAGATACAACTTTAGAGTTTGCCGATAAGCTATTATCAGCAAAAACAACAAGCGACGGGGAAATGCTAGACATACAGAAAATAGACATAACTAGCAAACACATGCATTTAAACATTAGACATAACGGAAACTCCTTTGTATTTTTGATTTTTTTCAACTTTTGTTATACAATAAAACCAAATAAAAAGAAAGCGGTAACAATATGCTTAATGCGAAAATTTTTTATATATTTTTATATTTGATCGTTATCGAAACTATAGGCTTGTTGTTGTTGAAAAAAGGTCTCGAAATGGGTTATTTTGGCACAGAAGCTATTATCCTCGCAATTTTTTCATTTGCTTTTTACAACCTATGTTCATTCGCTTGGGTCTGCTCTACAATAAAAAAAACAATAAAAAATAAATAGACGTATTTTCAAAAAAAGATTGCATATTTATCTAAGTAAAACGACGATTTAAATCGTCGTTTTTTTGTATAACCCCCTGAAATTTATTTTAATTATGCAAATTTCACGTATTTTTGGTGCTGAGACAACGATTCTGAGAGCTTTTCAGACTTTGTCTATCATTAGAAAAGCTTAGAGCACCAAAGGATAATACCTGATAATATGCGTTTTTTCATTATGAAATTAATAGATAAACATGGCATCGCCAAAACTAAAGAAGCGGTAGTGTTCTTGGATGGCATGGTGGTAGGCATCTAATACTAATTCGCGACCTGCAAAGGCAGAAACCAGCATGACCAGAGTAGATTTTGGGAGGTGGAAGTTGGTTGAGAAGGCATCGACAACCTTCCATTCATAGCCAGGTTTGATAAAGATATTGGTCCAGCCAGAATCTGCTTGGATTTGCCCAGCAAACTTGGAACCAATAGTCTCTAAAGTGCGGATGGAAGTAGTTCCGACAGCGATGACACGACCACCGTTTTCTTTAACAGAGTGAAGGGTTGCAGCTGCTTCCTCAGAAAGCTGGTAGAATTCTGAGTGCATTTCGTGTTCATCCAGATTGTCCACAGAAACAGGTCTAAAAGTTCCGAGCCCGACATGAAGAGTCAGATAGACCAGATGAACTCCTTTAGCTTGGATTTCTGCTAGCAGTTCTTTGGTGAAGTGAAGTCCAGCAGTTGGTGCAGCAGCAGAGCCACTTTCTTTGGCGTAGACCGTTTGATAGCGTTCACGGTCATCCAGTTTTTCGTGGATATAAGGTGGCAGAGGCATTTCTCCCAGACTTTCCAAGACTTCTAGGAAAATTCCTTGGTATTCAAAGCGGACAATGCGGCCCCCGTGGGTCAATTCTTCTGTCACGACAGCGCTGAGGCGACCATCACCAAAGCTGACACGAGTACCCACCTTGAGGCGTTTGGCAGGTTTAGCTAGGACTTCCCACTCATCTCCACTAGTATTTTTGAGCAGGAGAAGCTCTACATGGCCTCCTGTCTCTTCCTTTTGTCCATAGAGGCGAGCAGGGAGAACGCGGGTGTCGTTCATGACAAGGGCATCACCAGGTTCCAGCATATCAATAATAGAGTGGAAGTGTTTATCCTGCATTTCTCCCGTCTCCCGATTGACAATGAGAAGTTTAGAGGCATCACGTTTTTCAAGAGGCGTTTGGGCAATCAATTCCTCAGGCAAGTGGAAATCAAAATCAGCTGCATTCATATATTTGTTCATTCTTTCTAAGTTCTAATCCTATCCATTATAACATGTTTCAAGTTTGGACGCTCTTTTTTTGGAAATTAAATCGTTTTCACTTGACAAAAATTGGTCTATACCATATAATAAATATAGATTAAAACGGAGGATAAAAAGATGAAAGTCATTAAAGTTGAAAACCAAATCGAAGGTGGAAAAGTTGCTTTTGAGATTTTGAAGGAAAAGTTGGATAATGGTGCTCAAACATTGGGACTTGCGACAGGAAGTAGCCCACTTGAATTTTACAAGGAAATCGTTGAGAGTGACCTTGATTTTTCAAATCTAACTAGTGTGAACCTTGATGAGTATGTAGGCCTTGATGGGGACAACCCACAGTCTTATCGTTACTTCATGCAAGAAAACTTGTTTAACCAAAAACCATTTAAAGAAAGTTTCTTGCCTCGTGGAGTTAAGGACAATGCTGAAGCTGAAGTAGAACGCTACAATCAAATTTTGGCTGCCCATCCAGTTGATTTGCAAATCTTGGGAATCGGTCGCAATGGACATATCGGATTTAATGAACCAGGAACACCATTTGATAGCCAAACACATCTAGTCGAACTTGACCAGTCTACTATTGAAGCCAATGCACGCTTCTTTGACAAGATTGAAGACGTCCCAACCCAAGCCATTTCGATGGGGATTAAAAATATCTTGGATGCCAAGTCAATTCTTCTCTTTGCTTACGGTGAATCGAAAGCAGAAGCCATTGCTGGAACAGTGTCTGGCCCAGTGACTGAGAGTCTACCAGCAAGTAGCCTACAAAATCATCCAGATGTAACCATCATCGCAGATGCTGAAGCGCTTAGCTTACTTGAAAAATAAAAAAGTGAAACCATTCAGTATTTTCTATTGAGCGCTTTCAAGACTTGTATAAATGGCAGAAAAAATCAAAATTAAACCGCATTTTTTCTTGACAATTATTCCTTTTACGTGTAGAATAGAATAGATCTTGAACTTGAAGGGAGTGAAAAAAATGTCTAAAACAGTAGTACGTAAGAATGAATCTCTTGACGACGCACTTCGTCGTTTCAAACGTGCGGTTACTAAAGCTGGTACTCTTCAAGAAACACGCAAACGTGAATTCTATGAAAAACCTTCTGTAAAACGTAAACGTAAATCAGAAGCAGCTCGTAAACGTAAAAAATTCTAATTGAAATGAAAGGCTAGAGAAATCTAGTCCTTTTTCTTTTAAATAAATACTCCAAAGCCTGCAAAAATCTGAAATATCCTCCTACAATTTGATATAATAGTAAAAAGAACTCATTTGAAGGAGGAAATGATGTCGGTTTTAGTAAAAGAAGTGATTGAAAAGCTTAGACTAGACATTGTCTATGGCGAACCAGAATTGCTTGAAAAGGAAATCAATACAGCGGACATTACGCGACCTGGTCTTGAAATGACAGGTTATTTTGACTACTACACGCCAGAGCGGATCCAGCTCTTAGGGATGAAGGAGTGGTCTTATCTGATTAGCATGCCTTCTAACAGCCGTTATGAAGTTTTGAAAAAAATGTTTCTACCTGAGACACCTGCGGTTATTGTTGCCCGTGGTTTGGTGGTTCCAGAGGAGATGTTAAAGGCAGCCAGAGAATGTAAGATTGCCATTTTAACCAGCCGTACAGCTACCAGTCGTTTGTCTGGAGAATTATCTAGTTATCTGGATTCTCGTTTGGCGGAACGCACCAGTGTTCACGGTGTCTTGATGGATATCTATGGGATGGGTGTCTTGATTCAAGGAGATAGTGGTATCGGTAAGAGTGAAACAGGTCTGGAGCTTGTTAAACGTGGGCACCGCTTGGTAGCAGATGATCGGGTAGATATTTATTCTAAGGATGAATTAACTCTTTGGGGAGAGCCTGCTGAAATCTTGAAACACTTGATTGAAATTCGTGGGGTTGGGATTATCGATGTCATGAGCCTCTACGGTGCGAGTGCGGTAAAAGATTCTTCACAAGTTCAGTTGGCTGTCTATTTGGAAAATTACGATACGCATAAGACCTTTGATCGACTTGGAAACAATGCAGAGGAATTAGAAATTTCTGGCGTAGCCATTCCTCGTATCCGCATCCCAGTTAAAACAGGTCGTAATATCTCTGTCGTGATTGAGGCTGCTGCCATGAATTATCGTGCTAAGGAAATGGGCTTTGATGCGACGCGTTTGTTCGAAGAACGCTTGACAAATCTTATTGCTCAAAACGAGGTGCCTAATGCTTGATCCAATTGCTATTCATCTAGGTCCTCTAGCCATTCGTTGGTATGCCTTGTGTATTGTGACAGGCTTGATTCTTGCGGTTTATTTGACCATGAAAGAAGCGCCTAGAAAGAAGATCATACCAGACGATATTTTAGATTTTATCTTAGTAGCCTTTCCTCTGGCTATTTTAGGAGCTCGTCTCTACTATGTCATTTTCCGTTTTGATTACTATAGTCAGAACTTGGGAGAAATTTTTGCCATTTGGAATGGTGGTTTGGCCATCTATGGTGGTTTAATAACTGGGGCTCTTGTACTTTATATCTTTGCTGATCGTAAACTCATTAATACTTGGGATTTTCTAGATATTGCAGCGCCTAGCGTCATGATAGCCCAAAGTTTGGGTCGCTGGGGCAATTTCTTTAATCAAGAAGCTTATGGTGCAGCAGTGGATAATTTGGATTATCTACCTGCCTTTATCCGTGACCAGATGTATATTGAGGGGAGCTACCGTCAACCGACCTTCCTTTATGAGTCTCTATGGAATCTGCTTGGCTTTGCCTTGATTTTGATATTCAGACGAAAATGGAAGAGCCTCAGACGAGGCCATATTACTGCTTTCTACTTGATTTGGTATGGTTTCGGTCGTATGGTCATCGAAGGCATGCGAACAGATAGTCTCATGTTCTTTGGACTTCGAGTGTCTCAATGGCTATCAGTTGTCCTTATCGGACTGGGTATTTTTATCATTCTATATCAAAATCGAAAGAAGGCCCCTTACTATGTTACAGAGGAGGAAAACTAAATGTTAGAAGTTGCATATATTCTTGTAGCCCTTGCTTTGATTGTATTTTTGGTTTATCTGATTATCACTGTACAAAAGCTTGGACGTGTGATCGATGAAACAGAGAAGACGATTAAAACCTTGACTTCAGATGTGGATGTGACCTTGCATCACACCAATGAATTGCTGGCTAAGGTCAATGTCTTGGCAGATGATATCAATGTCAAGATGGCAACAATTGATCCACTCTTTAGTGCTGTTGCAGATTTATCTCTATCTGTTTCAGACCTCAATGACCATGCGCGTGTCTTGAGCAAGAAAGCTTCATCAGCTGGTTCAAAAACCATTAAGACTGGTGCAAGTTTGTCAGCTCTTCGTCTTGCAAGTAAATTTTTCAAAAAATAAAAAAGGAGAATCCTTATGGGTAAACTATCCTCAATCCTTTTAGGAACCGTTTCAGGTGCAGCTCTTGCCTTGTTTTTAACAAGCGACAAGGGCAAACAAGTTTGCAGTCAAGCTCAAGATTTTCTAGATGATTTGAGAGAAGATCCTGAATATGCTAAAGAGCAGGTCTGTGAAAAACTGACAGAAGTTAAGGAACAAGCTACAGATTTTGTTCTTAAAACCAAAGAACAGGTTGAGTCAGGTGAAATCACTGTGGACAGTGTCCTTGCTCAAGCTAAATCATGTGCTCGTCAAGCGACAGAAGCATCAAAAGATCGATTCAATAATCTCAAGGAGCAGTGGCAAGAAAAGTCCGATAGTCTTGATGAATCAGAAGAGATTGTGATTGATATCGAAGAAGAAAAAATCTAAATTTGACGAGAATGAGCGAAAACTCAATTCTAGGAGAAAATGAAGCACATTTTCCCACAATCAAACGCATGGTATCAAGGACTGTAATTGCCTGATATTATGCGTTTTTTATGATTTTTAAAACTTTTTGATAAACCTTTTTTAAAACACATGAGTGTTATGATTTTTTATGGTATAATGGCAGTGTTAGAAGTGAAATATTTACATTTTTTTATATTTTACTGATATTTTAGTAATATTAAGCGATCTATTTTTTATATGATTAGAAATCAATGTAGTAGCTTATAATCAAGTAGAGGAAAAGCTCTAACATTTTAGTCAAGAAACGATCTAGTATTCTGTCAAGGGAAAATATTAGAACCCTCTATTTTGTAAAAAATAGTTAGAAAGAAAGTTAATAAAATGAAAGACATTTTTAATAAACGCCAACGCTTTTCGATTCGAAAGTTTTCTGTTGGAGTGGCTTCTGTATTAATAGGAATTGCCTTGTTTGCACCATCCCAGGGAGTACTTGCTTCTACGGAAAATAATGTGGCAACAGAGATAGGGGCTAATTCTGAAAAGGAGAATGCGACCCCTACTGTGGAGAAAAAAGAAGAGAATCAAAATTCACCAGAGAATCAAGGTGCTATCTCCAGTCCAGCTCCAAAAGATACTCCAATAATATCTACAAGAACTACAGAACTTGAGACATCTGGGGATAAAGAAAATAATAGCTTGACCACAAGGGCTTCCGTGGCGGGTGAAGACAGATCAAGTCTTCCAGCGGTGAGAGCGGCATCGAATCCTTCCGAGATAAAAAAATATGAATTGACTAAGGAAGATGCTAAAAAAATCAAAGCAGGAGTAATCGGTTCAGAAGGTAATAAGCTTGACAGTTTGTTATTAAACGGCCCTGAGTTAAGTCCAGAAGCTTATACAGATGATGATTTCTTGAAGGATAAAGAAGAAATTTATATTTATGAAAAAGGCGGGAAAAAGTATGTAGGCTATAATAGTCATCCCTTATTAGAAGATACTGATGGTGATGGTATTATTGACAGTAAAGAAAAGCCAGATGAAAAATTAAAATGGAATGTCAGTGAGCGGGATATGATTATGTTCATGGAATTGTCCTACCGTGATGATAATTATATTGATAGAGTGCTGGATCATAAGAAACCCTTAACAGAGTCAGAGTTATATAAAAATAATGGTGACAGTAGACCACGTTATGAGTATATGATGATGAATAAGGAATTGGGACCTTATTGGGAAAGGAAGAAAAGTTATCATACCTCCAGTGGACTAGATGCTGTCTTGTATGAAACAAAGAGTGATTTCTCATATTTACCAAATGGAACTGCTCAAGTGTTAGCCTTTCGTGGAACAAGTGATGCCAAAGATATAGGAACTGATATAACACTTGGATTAGGAAGCAATCCTCAGCAAGGGATCGATGCAGAAAATATCATGCGTGAACTGGCTAAAGATAAGAGTATTACCAATCTTTATTTGACGGGACATTCTTTAGGAGGATATTTAGTACAACGGGCAATGGTTGAAGCCTATCAGTTGGCATATTCTGACAGCAGAGTCATGTCTTCTAAAGACCAGCAGGCTTATAGAAACTTTTATAACAATGTATTAAAAAAAGGAACAACATTCAATGCTCCAAAAGTGAGGACAAATTATTTCTCATCATCTGAATTTTGGCAGAAAGGTCTAGATAGTAAAAAAATAGCTAAGTCTGGGAAAATGACACATTATATTGTTGATAATGATTCGACGATAAGTAAAGGCGTCAGCAATGATAGTGATGTTGTTATAAATGTTGGACGAACCAGTGGAGGTCATAGTTCACGTTCTTATTTTGAAGCCGATATGATTAATAGACGGTCAGAGTTTATATCTGGGAAACGAATTTCTTTAGATAGGACAGGTTATCAAGATAAAAAAATTGCAACAGTTAAATCTGTAGAAAAAGTTGGAGAAACTGCTGTATACAGTAAACGCGGAGATGACATCATTAAGTCAACAACTGTTAGTATCAAAGATACTGATACAGGACAGATTACTAAAAATACACTTGATGAAGTGTTTAAGAAAGATGGTGCTAAATCAACAGTTGTCGTTACGCCACTTGAGCCAAGTGTTCGTTATGAGAAAGACTCTACAAGAGCCAAAGGTCAAGCTAATGTAACAACAGCTGGTACTCCAGGCACTAGAACAGTGACCACAACTTACACGGTTAATCCTACAGACGGTAGTCTCATTCCGCATGAAGAACCTGCAGTAGTAGTCCCATCAAAACCGACAGTGGTCAAAGTGCCAGCTAAAGATGAGGTTAAATACCTCAAAGAAGGCGATGATGTTGTTAAGAAGACCATAACTTACGCGGTCAATGCCAGTACAGGAGCTCTTACTCCAACAGAGAAAAAGGAAATCTTCAAACAAAATGGTGCCAAAGCTAAGGTTGTTGTTACGCCATTACAGCCAAGTGTTCGTTATGAAAAAGACGCTACGAGAGCTAAAGGCGGAAAAAATGTAACAACAGCTGGTACTTCAGGCACTAGAACAGTCACTACAACTTATACTGTTAACCCTGCAGACGGTAGCCTCATTCCGCATGAGGGCAAACCCGTCATCAAACAGTCAACTCCTACGGTGGTCAAGGTGCCAGCTAAGGATGAGGTTGAATACCTCAAAGAGGGTGATAATGTGGTTAAGAAGACAACCACTTACGAAGTCAATGAAAGCACAGGTACCCTTACTCCAACAGAGAAAAAGGAAATCTTCAAACAAAATGGTGCCAAGGCTAAGGTTGTTGTTACGCCATTACAGCCAATTGTTCGTTATGATAAAGATGCCACAAGAGCTAGAGGTGGAGAAAATGTAACAATAGCTGGTACTCCAGGTACCCGAACAGTAACCACCACCTACACGGTTAACCCTACAAATGGTAGACTCATTCCGCATGAAGGCAAACCAGTTATCAAATCGTCAATTCCGACAGTGGTCAAGGTGCCAGCTAAGGATGAGGTTGAATACCTCAAAGAGGGTGATAATGTGGTTAAGAAGACTACAAGTTACGCGGTCAATGCAAGCACAGGTACCCTTACTCCAACAGAGAAAAAGGAAATCTTCAAACAAAATGGTGCCAAGGCTAAGGTTGTTGTTACGCCATTACAGCCAAGTGTTCGTTATGATAAAGATGCCACAAGAGCTAGAGGTGGAGAAAATGTAACAATAGCTGGCACTCCAGGTACCCGAACAGTAACCACCACCTACACGGTTAACCCTACAAATGGTAGACTCATTCCGCATGAAGGCAAACCAGTTATCAAATCGTCAATTTCGACAGTGGTCAAGGTGCCAGCTAAGGATGAGGTTGAATACCTCAAAGAGGGTGATAATGTGGTTAAGAAGACTACAAGTTACGCGGTCAATGCAAGCACAGGTACCCTTACTCCAACAGAGAAAAAGGAAATCTTCAAACAAAATAGCGCCAAATCTACAGTTGTGGTTACGCCAATCGAGCCAAGTGTTCGTTATGAAAAAGACACCACAAGAGCCAAAGGTGAAGCAAATGTAACAATAGCTGGTACTCAGGGGACAAGTACAGTAACTACCACCTATACAGTTAATCCGACAGATGGCAGCCTCATTCCACATGAAGGCAAACCAGTTATCAAATCGTCAACTACCACAGTAGTCAAAGTCCCAGCCCAAGATGAGGTTGAATACCTCAAAGAAGGCGACGACGTGGTTAAGAAGACTACAAGTTACGCGGTCAATGCAAGCACCGGTGCCCTTACTCCAACAGAGAAAAAGGAAATCTTCAAACAAAATGGCGTTAAAGCTACAGTTGTTGTTACGCCATTACAGCCAAGTGTTCGTTATGATAAAGATGCCACAAGAGCCAGAGGTGGAGAAAATGTAACAATAGTTGGCACTCAGGGGACAAGTACACTAACTACAACATATACAGTTAATCCGACAGACGGTAGCCTCATTCCACAAGAAGGGCAACCTGTTATCAAACCGTCAACTCCGACAGTGGTCAAGGTCCCGGCCAAAGATGAGGTCGAATACCTCAAAGAAGGTGACGACGTGGTTAAGAAGACTACAAGTTACGCGGTCAATGCAAGTACAGGTAACCTTACTCCAACAGAGAAAAAGGAAATCTTCAAACAAAGTGGTGCCAAATCTACAGTTGTTGTTACCCAACTTGAGCCAAGTGTTCGTTATGAAAAAGATGTCACAAGAGCCAAAGGTGAAACTAATGTAACAACAGATGGTACACCAGGAACAAGAACAGTAACTACCACCTACACAGTTAATCCGACAGATGGCAGTCTCATTCCACATGAAGGCCAACCAGTTATCAAACCGTCAACTCCTACAGTGGTCAAAGTTTCAGCTAAAGATGAGGTCGAATACCTCAAAGAAGGCGACAACGTGGTTAAGAAGACTACAAGTTACGCGGTCAATTCAAGTACCGGTGCTCTTACTCCAACAGAGAAAAAGGAAATCTTCAAACAAAATGGTGCTAAATCTACAGTTGCCGTTACCAAACTAGAGCCAAGTGTTCGTTATGAAAAAGACGCCACAAAAGCCAAAGGTGAAGATAATGTAACAACAGTTGGTACACCAGGAACAAGCACAGTCACTACTACTTATACTGTTAACCCTGCAGATGGCAGTCTCATTCCATATGAAGGCCAACCTGTTACCATCCCTTCGACTCCGACAGTGGTCAAGGTGCCAGCTAAAGACGAGGTTGAATACCTCAAAGAAGGCGATGATGTTGTTAAGAAGACCATAACTTACGCGGTCAATGCAAGTACGGGCTCCCTAACTCCAACAGAGACAACAGAAATCTTCAAGAGAAACGGTGCTAAATCTAAAGTTATCGTTACACCACTTGAGCCAAGTGTCCGTTATGAGAAAGATGCCACGAGAGCTAAAGGTGAAGCTAATGTAACAACAGCTGGTACCCCAGGAACAAGTACAGTAACTACCACCTACACAGTTAATCCTACAGATGGCAGTCTTGTTCCGCATGAAGAACCGGCAGTGGTAGTTCCTTCGACTCCTACAGTGGTCAAGGTCCCAGCTAAGGATGAGGTTGAATACCTTAAAGATGGTGATGACGTTGTTAAGAAGACAACCAGCTATCAAGTCAATTCAAGTACCGGTGCCCTTACTCCAACTGTAAGGAAAGACATTACCAGTCCAAATGGCGCTAAATCAACAGTTGTTGTTACGTCACTTGAACCAAGTGTTCGTTATGAGAAAGATGCCACAAGAGCCAAAGGTGAAGCTAATGTAACAGTAGCTGGTACTCCAGGTACTAGAACAGTAACCACAACCTATACTGTCAATCCTACAGATGGCAGCCTCATTCCGCATGAAGAACCTGCAGTGGTAGTTCCCGCAAAACCTACAGTGGTCAAAGTCCCAGCTCAAGATGAGGTTGAATACCTCAAAGAAGGTGATGATGTAGTTAAGAAGACAACCAGCTACCAAGTCAATGCAAGTACCGGTGCTCTCACTCCAACAGAGAAAAAGGAAGTGTTCAAACAAAATGGCGCCAAATCTACAGTTGTTGTTACCTCACTTGAGCCAAGTGTTCGTTATGAGAAAGACGCCACAAAAGCCAAAGGTGAAGCTAATGTAACAACAGCTGGTACACCAGGAACAAGAACAGTAACCACAACCTATACTGTTAACCCTGCAGACGGTAGCCTTATTCCACATGAAGGAAAACCAGTTATCAAACTTTCAACGCCTACAGTGGTCAAGGTCCCAGCTAAGGATGAGGTTGAATACCTTAAAGATGGTGATGATGTAGTTAAGAAGACAACCACTTACGAAGTCAATGCAAGTACAGGTATCCTTACTCCAGCAGAGAAAAAGGAAGTGTTCAAACAAGATGGTTCCAAAACTACAGTTGTGGTTACACCACTTGAGCCAAGTGTTCGTTATGAGAAAGATGCCACAAGAGCCAAAGGTGGAGCTAATGTAACAGTAGCTGGTACTTCAGGTACTAGAACAGTAACCACAACCTATACTGTCAATCCTACAGATGGCAGCCTCATTCCGCATGAAGAACCTGCAGTGGTAGTTCCCGCAAAACCTACAGTGGTCAAAGTCCCAGCTCAAGATGAGGTTGAATACCTCAAAGAAGGTGATGATGTAGTTAAGAAGACAACCAGCTACCAAGTCAATGCAAGTACCGGTGCTCTCACTCCAACAGAGAAAAAGGAAGTGTTCAAACAAAATGGCGCCAAATCTACAGTTGTTGTTACCTCACTTGAGCCAAGTGTTCGTTATGAGAAAGACGCCACAAAAGCCAAAGGTGAAGCTAATGTAACAACAGCTGGTACACCAGGAACAAGAACAGTAACCACAACCTATACTGTTAACCCTGCAGACGGTAGCCTTATTCCACATGAAGGAAAACCAGTTATCAAACTTTCAACGCCTACAGTGGTCAAGGTCCCAGCTAAGGATGAGGTTGAATACCTTAAAGATGGTGATGATGTAGTTAAGAAGACAACCAGCTATCAAGTCAATTCAAGTACCGGTGCCCTTACTCCAACTGTAAGGAAAGACATTACCAGTCCAAATGGCGCTAAATCAACAGTTGTTGTTACGTCACTTGAACCAAGTGTTCGTTATGAGAAAGATGCCACAAGAGCCAAAGGTGAAGCTAATGTAACAGTAGCTGGTACTCCAGGTACCAGAACAGTAACCACAACATATGCAGTTAATCCTACAGACGGCAGCCTCATTCCACATGAAGGTCAACCTGTTATCAAACTTTCAACTACTACAGTGGTCAAGGTCTCGGCCAAAGACGAAGTAGTAGAAACTCCGATTGAACCAGAAGTGGAATATGTTAAAGATGTTGAAAAAGACTTCGGTACACCAGATCAGCGTACTGAGGGTGAAAAAGGTAAAACAGTTACTATAACTGCTTACGATGTAGATTCAAAGGACGGTCATATCACAGAACACGTTGGTAATCCAGTATTCATCCCCGCAGGTAAGACAATCGTTAAAGTAGGAGCTAAAACTAAGGTTGAACAATCTAAAGATTCTGAAGGTCGCGATGTGATTGATACCACTACCTATGAAGTTAATCCAAAAACAGGTAAGGTAACTCCAACAACAGTTCGAACTTATGGAACAACAAAAGAACCAACAGTTGAGAAGAGAGTAGTAACATCACCTGTTGTCTATGAAAAAGATGGTACGAAAGAAAAAGGTACAGCCCCAACTACTGTTAAAGGTGAAGATGGTGAAGATACTGTCACAACCATTTACACTGTGGATCCTAATACTGGAAAGATTACAGCAAGTGAAGGTCAACCAGTTCGTACGAAAGAACCAACTAATACTATTGTCAAAGTCGCAGCTAAGGATAAAGTAGAAACAACAGAAATCCCATCACCTAAGAAATACGTAAAAGATGATACACGTGACAAAGGACAAGACAATGTAGAAGAAGCAGGCCAAGCAGGTTCACGTACAACAACAACAACTTACGAAGTAAATCCAGCAGATGGAACAATTACAGAAAGAGTAGGAGAACCAGTAGTAGTAAATCCAACAGTAACAATTGTCAAAGTTCCAGCTAAGGATAAAGTAGTAGAAACCCCGATTGAACCAGAAGTGGAATATGTTAAAGATGTTGAAAAAGACTTCGGTACACCAGATCAGCGTACTGAGGGTGAAAAAGGTAAAACAGTTACTACAACTACTTACTATGTAGATCCAAAGGACGGTCATATCACAGAACACGTTGGTAATCCAGTATTCATCCCCGCAGGTAAGACAATCGTTAAAGTAGGAGCTAAAACTAAGGTTGAACAATCTAAAAATCCTGAAGGTCGTGATGTGATTGATACCACTACCTATGAGGTTGATCCAAAAACAGGTAAGGTAACTCCAACAACAGTTCGAACTTATGGTAAAACGAAAGAACCAAAAGTAGAGATAGAACAAGATCCTAAGACAGGTGAAGTTACAGTAACACCGAAGAAACCAGATGGCTCAACATACCCACCAGGAACTAAGGTAGAAATCTCAGGCGAAGATGGTAAAGGTAAAGTAGCAAACAGTGATCTACCAGATGTAGAAAAACCAGGTATAGGTAAGACTACTGAGCCAGGTAAACCAACTGTGGAAGTTCCTAATGTAACAACTCCGCCTAAGGTAACAATTTTTGAAAATGGTCTATTACCAGATTCAATTGAATTGCCAGAGCTCATGATTGAGGTTCACTGGATTGATGAAGCTGGAAATGGATTGAAACCATCCCTTAAGACAGGTAGTGAAAAGGATGCTGAACATGGATCAATTTCTGGATATGAATTTGTACGAACTGT
Organism: Streptococcus sp. KHUD_015; assembly: GCF_051106265.1. Classification (GTDB taxonomy): domain Bacteria; phylum Bacillota; class Bacilli; order Lactobacillales; family Streptococcaceae; genus Streptococcus. Next base: position 1,468,843 of record NZ_CP193665.1, on the reverse strand, counting down.
GATTGATGAAAATGAACCAGTAATGACTCACATTTTCAGAAAAGTAAGTTCAAACACAACTCCAATTCCAGTAACACCTGATACTAATGGAAATTCTAGTCACGATACACCTGCGCTAACCACTCCAACTCCAGTTACGCCAGTAATACCTGATGCTAATGGAAATTCTGGTCAAGATACAGCTGTATCACCAACTCCAATTCCAGATGCAGTTACTCCGAATGAAAATCATGAAGATGCTACAGATTCTATTGATAATAGAGCTAAGTCAAATAATTCTCAAAATGTATTGCCAAATACAGGAACAGAATCAAACGCGACTCTTGCATCTCTAGGACTTCTTGGTATGCTAGGCGGTCTCAGATTTCTTATTGGAAAGAAAAAAGAAGACTAAAATAAAAATGTAGTCAAAATATGAATTGTTCATTGTTAAGTGGACAATGAATGTAAAAGATAAAGAAACGGCCTTGTTCCTCATTTCAAGAGGTACAAGGCCGTTGTTGTATTCTAGAAAAACAATATTCGTACTTAGAGATCATTGGTTGAAATAAAATATGTACAAATCGATGAGGGGATTTAGATTAATTTTTAAAAATGAATTAGAAGTCATGTTATACTATTCTAGCTTCAATCTGCGATACTCATTTGAAATCAAAGTTCCCCTTTTGTTGATAGACTATTCAAGAAATATTGTTGTATAAGTATATACTTTAAAATTATAGGTGCAAGGAACCAATGATAGGATTTTTAATTAAAACTATTATATATTTGTTTTTTAAGGAAGAAATTTATTTTTTTGATTTTGTAATAATATAAAGTTATATTTATAGGACATATATGAAAAATATCTTAAAATTAAGGATGGGATATTTATCGTTATTCAGAGTTGTTTTTAATTATTATATATTTGCTGATTGCGCTTTCTTTGGATTGCTTGTGTTTATATCATTTTAATTGATTAAATATATTGAAAGTGGTATAATCTAGCTGTCAAAACTGTGATGTGAAATGTCCATCATAGTGGTTTTTATTGTTTTATTCCCAGAGGGAATATTGCTTTTAATTTGATTTTGTATTTTAACATAAGGAGGAACAATGGAAAATAAATCAAATTCACTCAATAGAATCAAGCGCCAGCAACGTGAAAAAGTTTTGCGCTTTTCTATTCGTAAGTATAGTTTCGGTGCTGCTTCAGTTGCTGTTGCAGCGCTGATGTTTTTAGGTGCCCGCGTTGCGAGTGCGGATAGTGTAGTTGACAAGACTTCACAACTTAATGCGGGTGTAGTAAACCCTAAAGGTGAGGCCGAATTGCCTAAAGAGAGTCCAGAATCTACTGCAAACAAAGTAGATGAAGGACATAAATCTCCAGAAAATCAATCGCCTGCAGTTCCTGTAAATAACGCGCCTACAGTTGATAAAGCCAAGTTAAGAAAAGTAGTTGAAGAATTAAATGCTCTTCTTTCAACTAAATTAAACCTTGACGAGTCAGTAGTATCACCTATTAAAGACAGACTTCAAAAAGGAAAAGAAGCCCTAGAAAGTTCTGAGCTAGCTCAAAAGGATATTGATGAACTTGTAGAACTCTTGTCTAAAGATGTGACAGTCGTATCAGCTGCTAAGGAAGTAACTGAGGTTCAAGTTGATAAACAAGCAGATAAAACTGAGAAGCCAGCCGACAATCTAGTAAGTCAAACTTCTCCTGAAGTAAGCGCAAGCGAAGAGAACCAAACTGTATCAGCTAAAAAAGATGCTTTGAAAGTATCTGTAGATCAATTGCAGGCAGCTGTTTTGGAATTGCCTGAGCATGAGACTAGCAAAGAAGTTCTTGAAAAAGCCAATGAACTATTGGGCTTGGCTCAAGGTGTTCTTGAAAATACAACAGTTTCTCTGAACGATATTGAAGACATGACAAAACGTGTGAAGAGAATGTTTAACTCTGTTAAAAACGCTACAACACGTTTGACTTCAGGTTCTCATGATCCGCGTAATGGCAAGAGCATGGGTCAAGGGACAGGTGGAAGAGCTGCAACGGTATCTTCAAGATGGACCGATCAAGATAATCTATTAAGTTATCAACGTTTCTATGGAAGTGATGGATCTGGAAATCGTAGGAATAACGACAGACAATTCGTAGAGGAAAAAGTGGATATGACCGCTCGAATTCAGACGATTAATGGGCAAAGATATGTAGTTTACGATGTATTCTTTAATAATAACGGTCAAAACATAGCTGAAAGGAGTTACCAACAGGCGTACAGACTCCTGCTACAACCTAAAATATTAGATTTGGCTGGTAGTGGTGCATACAATCAAGATACCATAAGAGATTTATACTTTGAAATCTATCGTAAAAACAATCCAAATGAAGGTGGGACACTCTCACAAAATCCAGAAAAATTTCATCGTGAAAGCACACTGAATTACCACTTTTTAAATGATAATGAGCGAAGTCAGAATGGATTTACCTATTTTAACAGTGCAGGTGTCCGTGCATCAGGAGATCATTGGAAAGATATGAGGGATATCTTTAAAGCGAATCAAAATGATCCTGTTTTAGAAAAGGCTGTAAAATTAGAAGGGAATCACAAAGACAAGAGTTATGGGTTAGGATTGAAAACTAACGATAAAACAGCTGCTGTTCATATGCATCTAAAAGCAAAATTAAGACCAGATGTAACGGATGAAGAAGTTAGACAAGCATTTACTATAGGTGTTGCAAGCAGTTTTGGTCTGACAACGCACCAATCCTATACTTTCGTGTCAGGGAAAGAACCTAATGAAAATGTAGAACCGACTGTTAAACAAAGTACAAAATACCCTATTATCGGTAAAGAGGTTACAAAGAAAGTCGATGAACCTCTTGGAAATTTAAATAAACCAGTAGAAATTGGTTTTGTAGCGCGTAAGGATGGAAGTACAAGTTTTCCTAACAACACGTCTTGGAGTTGGCCAAATGGACAACCAAGTACTGGTACAGCAGGAGTATTCCAGCGTCAAGTAAAAGCTACCTACAGCGACAATTCTTCAAATACTGCTACTGCTACATTAAAGGTTATTCCAAATCAACCTACTATTGATCAAAGCTCTGTAAATGAAAAAGCAGGGAAGACTGGGCAAGAGGTTACTGTAAATGTCGGAAACGGAGTGCCAGATGGTTCGACAGTGAATCTTTACGAAGGTAAGACACTTATCGGAACTGGAAAAACTAACAGAGGCACTGCGAAAGTTACAGTTAAAGGAGCTCTACCAGAAAAGCCTATTACAGCTGAAACAGTTGTGAATAATGGTGGAACAGTAACTTCTGAACGTAGTACTCCTGTAAAACCAACCCCTGAACGAGATACCCAAAAACCTACATTAGAAATTTCACGAAAAAGCCAAACAGTAGTAGAAGGTGGAGAAGTAACCTTTACAATAACAGCAAGAGATAATAAAGTTGTTACGATAGAAGGTAAAGATTTCACTGACAAATATGGTGATAGACTTCTTTCTCGTCAAGCAACAAATAATAAGGTAAAGATTACTGACACTGAAAAAATAATTGAAATTACTATTAGAACTAAGAAAGAAGACATTGGTAAACCGCATACGATTACTTTCGGAGCTCATGATGATGCAGGTAATAAAGCTGACCCTGTAACCTTTACTTTCAATGTAACACCACGTGATAACCAAAAACCAATCGTTGAAGTTGGCGGAATTCGTTTAACAGAAAATGAACCACAATCTGCTCAATTTTATGTCTATCGTGGAGCTACATTTAATCCGACTGTTAAAGCCTGGGATAATTCAGGTAACATTACTTCTATGAGTGTTGAGAACTTACCAAATGGATCTAAAGCTCAAACTTATACACCTCAAACTGGAAAAGATGGAAGTACGGAAGATAAAAAATACACTACGAGCCTATCTACAGGTACTGTAGTAGATACACAGACACTTGGAGATCACGTAGCTAAGTTCAAAATTTCTGATGGTGTAAATAGTGCTACCTATCTGATGAAGTATAAAGTTGTCGATGTTGTTGTGGAAAACACACCTAAGACAGTCGAATTAAACAGCAAGTCAGGTGATCCAAATGAATACCTAAATACAGCCGGTAAGCAAGACAAGTCAGGTAAACCAGTTGTAGAATCGCAAGCAGATGTCCACTTCCCAGGAGGAATGAAATTCCGTTGGGACAATGCTAACGGATCAGATACGAATGTAACTTTATCTAAAGTAGGAACACAAACTCATAAGGCGATAGCAGTGTTCCCTGAAAATCCAAGCAGGCGTGATGGTGCCCAAGTATTTGCACCGAAAACTGCTGAGAGAGATGTTGTTTTCAATGTAGTCGATAATGAAAAACCAAAAGCAAGTTTAAATGGAAAAGAGTTATCAGAAACTGCTAATGAACCAATCTTTACAGTTTATCGTGGAGCTACATTTAACCCAGAGCTAAAAGTATCGGATAACTCTGGTGTGATTTCTAAAGTAGAAGTTAAGGGAGGACTTCCAAAAGGAGTGACTCCATCTACATTTACAGCTCAAACAGGAAAAACTGAAGCAACTCCATATGCAGAGCGTTTATCTTCAGGAGCTGTATTGGATACTGAAACTTTAGGAGTACATGAATCAACTATTCACGTAGAAGGAAGTAATCCTTCAGATAGCCGTGATTTCAAATTCAAGTACCGCGTAGTTGATATTGAAACGAAAAATGTTGATAAAAATGGTATCGCAAAAGTACCAGTTGCTTCAACATTAAATAAAGATAATAGTTCTAAAAATATTGATGCGCATAACTATCTGAAAGTAGTCGATAGTGAAGATAAAGCAGATCGTGGTAACAATTATTTACCAAGTGGTATGACTTGGACATGGAAAGACAGAAACGGCGTTAATAAAGATCGAGGAACAACACTTGACAATTCAGGTAAATATACTCGAACTGCAACAGCAATCTTCCCAGGTACTAAAGCTAATAATATGACAGATGATACTAGCACGACCAGAGATGTATTTGCACCAGCAGAAATCAAGCGTAAAGTAATTCTAGCAGTAACACCAACAGCACCTACCGTAGAAGGTAAAGAGAATGGTAGTGTAACAATTACCCCACCAAAACAACCTGATAGTACTAATCAACAAGATATTGATAAAATTACTCTTACTTATACACCGACAGGTCAAACAAGTCCAGAAACTGTAACAGTTACGAAATCTGGAAGCAAATGGACTGTAAATGGTAAGTCTGATGATAAAGTATCAGTATCACCTGAAGGAGTTGTAACAATTTCTGATGCTGAAATTGCAGATAAAACAGAAGTAACTGCAAAGGTTTCTAAGAACATTGATGGTGTACTTACTCTTGAGAGTCCTGTAGCTAGAGGAACAGCAAATGGACCTTTAGCAGCTGAGGTTACAAACCCAGCACCAGTTACGGAAAAAGCACAAATTACACCAGTTACAGTTGTGACACCTAACAAACCAGGTTCAAGCATTACAGTAGATGGCCCAGTAAATGGTTTAACAGTAGATGATGAAGGTAAACTTAAAGGAAAACCAGAGGTAAATGATTGGAAACCAAAAGAAGAAGAACGCACAGTCGAAATTCCGGTTAAAGTTACAAAAGGTGGCGAGACAGTTACTGTGAAAGTTCCAGTTCCAATTTTACGCGATACAGATGGAGACGGTATTCCAGATAAAGAAGATTCAGATGATGACAATGATGGAATTCCAGATGAGGAAGAAATCAAAAATGGAACAGATCCTAAAACACCAACAACTCAAACTCCAGTTGAGATTGAAATTACTCCACAACCAAATGGAGATGCGATTGTAACGCCTAAGAAACCAGGAGGAGGAACATATCCACCAGGTACTAAGGTAGAAATCCCAGGTGAAGATGGAAACACAATTACTGTTGAAATCGGTAAAGATGGTTCAGGTAAAGTACCAAATGACAAACTTCCTAAGAAAGCTGTCCCAGGTACAGGAACAGTAACAGAACCGAACAAGAAACCATCACAACCAGTGAATGTAACAACACCAGCTCGTAAGACACCAACAATAGAGTTGAAACCAGATCCTAAGACAGGTGACGTTACAGTAACACCGCAGAGACCAGGAGGAGGAACATATCCACCAGGTACTAAGGTAGAAATCCCAGGTGAAGATGGAAACACAATTACTGTTGAAATCGGTAAAGATGGTTCAGGTAAAGTACCAAATGACAAACTTCCTAAGAAAGCTGTCCCAGGTACAGGAACAGTAACAGAACCGAACAAGAAACCATCACAACCGGTGAATGTAACAACACCAGCTCGTAAGACACCAACAATAGAGTTGAAACCAGATCCTAAGACAGGTGACGTTACAGTAACACCGCAGAGACCAGGAGGAGGAACATATCCACCAGGAACTACGGTAGAAATCCCAGGTGAAGATGGTCCAATCACTGTTGAAATCGGTAAAGATGGTAAAGGTAAAGTACCAAATGATAAACTTCCTAAGAAAGCTGTTCCAGGTACAGGTAAGATTACAGAACCAGGTAAACCAGCTGTGGAAGTTCCTAATGTAACAACACCAGCTAAGGTAACACCAGAAACACCAGAAACTGAAAAACCAGTTGAGATTGAAATTACTCCACAACCAAATGGAGATGCGATTGTAACGCCTAAGAAACCAGGAGGAGGAACATATCCACCAGGTACTAAGGTAGAAATCCCAGGTGAAGATGGAAACACAATTACTGTTGAAATCGGTAAAGATGGTTCAGGTAAAGTACCAAATGACAAACTTCCTAAGAAAGCTGTTCCAGGTACAGGAACAGTAACAGAACCGAACAAGAAACCATCACAACCGGTGAATGTAACAACACCAGCTCGTAAGACACCAACAATAGAGTTGAAACCAGATCCTAAGACAGGTGACGTTACAGTAACACCGCAGAGACCAGGAGGAGGAACATATCCACCAGGAACTACGGTAGAAATCCCAGGTGAAGATGGTCCAATCACTGTTGAAATCGGTAAAGATGGTAAAGGTAAAGTACCAAATGATAAACTTCCTAAGAAAGCTGTTCCAGGTACAGGTAAGATTACAGAACCAGGTAAACCAGCTGTGGAAGTTCCTAATGTAACAACACCAGCTAAGGTAACACCAGAAACACCAGAAACTGAAAAACCAGTTGAGATTGAAATTACTCCACAACCAAATGGAGATGCGATTGTAACGCCTAAGAAACCAGGAGGAGGAACATATCCACCAGGTACTAAGGTAGAAATCCCAGGTGAAGATGGAAACACAATTACTGTTGAAATCGGTAAAGATGGTTCAGGTAAAGTACCAAATGACAAACTTCCTAAGAAAGCTGTTCCAGGTACAGGAACAGTAACAGAACCGAACAAGAAACCATCACAACCAGTGAATGTAACAACACCAGCTCGTAAGACACCAACAATAGAGTTGAAACCAGATCCTAAGACAGGTGACGTTACAGTAACACCGCAGAGACCAGGAGGAGGAACATATCCACCAGGAACTACGGTAGAAATCCCAGGTGAAGATGGTCCAATCACTGTTGAAATCGGTAAAGATGGTAAAGGTAAAGTACCAAATGATAAACTTCCTAAGAAAGCTGTTCCAGGTACAGGTAAGATTACAGAACCAGGTAAACCAGCTGTGGAAGTTCCTAATGTAACAACACCAGCTAAGGTAACACCAGAAACACCAGAAACTGAAAAACCAGTTGAGATTGAAATTACTCCACAACCAAATGGAGATGCGATTGTAACGCCTAAGAAACCAGGAGGAGGAACATATCCACCAGGTACTAAGGTAGAAATCCCAGGTGAAGATGGAAACACAATTACTGTTGAAATCGGTAAAGATGGTTCAGGTAAAGTACCAAATGACAAACTTCCTAAGAAAGCTGTCCCAGGTACAGGAACAGTAACAGAACCGAACAAGAAACCATCACAACCGGTGAATGTAACAACACCAGCTCGTAAGACACCAACAATAGAGTTGAAACCAGATCCTAAGACAGGTGACGTTACAGTAACACCGCAGAGACCAGGAGGAGGAACATATCCACCAGGAACTACGGTAGAAATCCCAGGTGAAGATGGTCCAATCACTGTTGAAATCGGTAAAGATGGTAAAGGTAAAGTACCAAATGATAAACTTCCTAAGAAAGCTGTTCCAGGTACAGGTAAGATTACAGAACCAGGTAAACCAGCTGTGGAAGTTCCTAATGTAACAACACCAGCTAAGGTAACACCAGAAACACCAGAAACTGAAAAACCAGTTGAGATTGAAATTACTCCACAACCAAATGGAGATGCGATTGTAACGCCTAAGAAACCAGGAGGAGGAACATATCCACCAGGTACTAAGGTAGAAATCCCAGGTGAAGATGGAAACACAATTACTGTTGAAATCGGTAAAGATGGTTCAGGTAAAGTACCAAATGACAAACTTCCTAAGAAAGCTGTCCCAGGTACAGGAACAGTAACAGAACCGAACAAGAAACCATCACAACCGGTGAATGTAACAACACCAGCTCGTAAGACACCAACAATAGAGTTGAAACCAGATCCTAAGACAGGTGACGTTACAGTAACACCGCAGAGACCAGGAGGAGGAACATATCCACCAGGAACTACGGTAGAAATCCCAGGTGAAGATGGTCCAATCACTGTTGAAATCGGTAAAGATGGTAAAGGTAAAGTACCAAATGATAAACTTCCTAAGAAAGCTGTTCCAGGTACAGGTAAGATTACAGAACCAGGTAAACCAGCTGTGGAAGTTCCTAATGTAACAACACCAGCTAAGGTAACACCAGAAACACCAGAAACTGAAAAACCAGTTGAGATTGAAATTACTCCACAACCAAATGGAGATGCGATTGTAACGCCTAAGAAACCAGGAGGAGGAACATATCCACCAGGTACTAAGGTAGAAATCCCAGGTGAAGATGGAAACACAATTACTGTTGAAATCGGTAAAGATGGTTCAGGTAAAGTACCAAATGACAAACTTCCTAAGAAAGCTGTCCCAGGTACAGGAACAGTAACAGAACCGAACAAGAAACCATCACAACCGGTGAATGTAACAACACCAGCTCGTAAGACACCAACAATAGAGTTGAAACCAGATCCTAAGACAGGTGACGTTACAGTAACACCGCAGAGACCAGGAGGAGGAACATATCCACCAGGAACTACGGTAGAAATCCCAGGTGAAGATGGTCCAATCACTGTTGAAATCGGTAAAGATGGTAAAGGTAAAGTACCAAATGATAAACTTCCTAAGAAAGCTGTTCCAGGTACAGGTAAGATTACAGAACCAGGTAAACCAGCTGTGGAAGTTCCTAATGTAACAACACCAGCTAAGGTAACACCAGAAACACCAGAAACTGAAAAACCAGTTGAGATTGAAATTACTCCACAACCAAATGGAGATGCGATTGTAACGCCTAAGAAACCAGGAGGAGGAACATATCCACCAGGTACTAAGGTAGAAATCCCAGGTGAAGATGGAAACACAATTACTGTTGAAATCGGTAAAGATGGTTCAGGTAAAGTACCAAATGACAAACTTCCTAAGAAAGCTGTTCCAGGTACAGGAACAGTAACAGAACCGAACAAGAAACCATCACAACCGGTGAATGTAACAACACCAGCTCGTAAGACACCAACAATAGAGTTGAAACCAGATCCTAAGACAGGTGACGTTACAGTAACACCGCAGAGACCAGGAGGAGGAACATATCCACCAGGAACTACGGTAGAAATCCCAGGTGAAGATGGTCCAATCACTGTTGAAATCGGTAAAGATGGTAAAGGTAAAGTACCAAATGATAAACTTCCTAAGAAAGCTGTTCCAGGTACAGGTAAGATTACAGAACCAGGTAAACCAGCTGTGGAAGTTCCTAATGTAACAACACCAGCTAAGGTAACACCAGAAACACCAGAAACTGAAAAACCAGTTGAGATTGAAATTACTCCACAACCAAATGGAGATGCGATTGTAACGCCTAAGAAACCAGGAGGAGGAACATATCCACCAGGTACTAAGGTAGAAATCCCAGGTGAAGATGGAAACACAATTACTGTTGAAATCGGTAAAGATGGTTCAGGTAAAGTACCAAATGACAAACTTCCTAAGAAAGCTGTTCCAGGTACAGGAACAGTAACAGAACCGAACAAGAAACCATCACAACCGGTGAATGTAACAACACCAGCTCGTAAGACACCAACAATAGAGTTGAAACCAGATCCTAAGACAGGTGACGTTACAGTAACACCGCAGAGACCAGGAGGAGGAACATATCCACCAGGAACTACGGTAGAAATCCCAGGTGAAGATGGTCCAATCACTGTTGAAATCGGTAAAGATGGTAAAGGTAAAGTACCAAATGATAAACTTCCTAAGAAAGCTGTTCCAGGTACAGGTAAGATTACAGAACCAGGTAAACCAGCTGTGGAAGTTCCTAATGTAACAACACCAGCTAAGGTAACACCAGAAACACCAGAAACTGAAAAACCAGTTGAGATTGAAATTACTCCACAACCAAATGGAGATGCGATTGTAACGCCTAAGAAACCAGGAGGAGGAACATATCCACCAGGTACTAAGGTAGAAATCCCAGGTGAAGATGGAAACACAATTACTGTTGAAATCGGTAAAGATGGTTCAGGTAAAGTACCAAATGACAAACTTCCTAAGAAAGCTGTTCCAGGTACAGGAACAGTAACAGAACCGAACAAGAAACCATCACAACCGGTGAATGTAACAACACCAGCTCGTAAGACACCAACAATAGAGTTGAAACCAGATCCTAAGACAGGTGACGTTACAGTAACACCGCAGAGACCAGGAGGAGGAACATATCCACCAGGAACTACGGTAGAAATCCCAGGTGAAGATGGTCCAATCACTGTTGAAATCGGTAAAGATGGTAAAGGTAAAGTACCAAATGATAAACTTCCTAAGAAAGCTGTTCCAGGTACAGGTAAGATTACAGAACCAGGTAAACCAGCTGTGGAAGTTCCTAATGTAACAACACCAGCTAAGGTAACACCAGAAACACCAGAAACTGAAAAACCAGTTGAGATTGAAATTACTCCACAACCAAATGGAGATGCGATTGTAACGCCTAAGAAACCAGGAGGAGGAACATATCCACCAGGTACTAAGGTAGAAATCCCAGGTGAAGATGGAAACACAATTACTGTTGAAATCGGTAAAGATGGTAAAGGTAAAGTACCAAACAGTGAATTACCAGAAGGTAAAGTTCCAGGAACAGCTAAGATTACTGAACCAGGTCAACCAGCAGTTGAAGTTCCAGTAGAAACTCCAGCTAAGGTAACACCAGAAACACCAGAAACTGAAAAACCAGGTAAGATTGAAATTACTCAACAACCAAATGGAAATGCGATTGTAACGCCTAAGAAACCAGACGGTTCAACATACCCACCAGGAACTACGGTAGAAATTCCAGGTGAAAATGGCACACCAATCACAGTTACAATTGGCGACAATGGTAAAGGTAAAGTACCAAATGATAACCTTCCTAAGACAAATGTTCCAGGTACAGGTAAAGTAACCGAACCGAACAAGAAACCATCACAACCAGTAGATGTAACCACACCAGCTCGTAAGACACCAACACTAGATGTTGAACAAGATCCTAAGACAGGTGAAGTTACAGTAACACCTAAGAAACCAGATGGCTCAACATACCCACCAGGAACTACGGTAGAAATCCCAGGTGAAAATGGTCCAATCACTGTTGAAATCGGTCAAGATGGTAAAGGTAAAGTACCGAATGACAAACTTCCTAAGAAAGAGGTCCCAGGAACAGGTAAGATTACAGAACCAGGTCAACCAGCAGTTGAAGTTCCTAATGTAACAACACCAGGTAAATTCACACCAGAAACACCAACAACTGAAAAACCAGGTGAGATTGGAATTACTCAACAACCAAATGGAAATGCGATTGTAACACCTAAGAAACCAGATGGCTCAACATACCCACCAAGAACTAAGGTAGAAATTCCAGGAGAAAATGGAACAACAATCACAGTAACAATTGGTGATAACGGTTCAGGTGAAGTACCAAATGACAAACTTCCAAAAGGAAATGTCCCAGGAAAAGGAACAGTAACCGAACCGAACAAGAAACCATCACAACCAGTGGATGTAACAACACCAGCTCGTAAGACACCAACAGTAGATGTTGAACAAGATCCTAAGACAGGTGACGTAACAGTAACACCGAAGAAACCAGATGGCTCAACATACCCACCAGGAACTAAGGTAGAAATCCCAGGTAAAGATGGTAACCCAATCACAGTAATAATCGGTGAAGACGGAAAAGGTAAAGTACCAAACAGTGAATTACCAGAAGGTAAAGTTCCAGGTACAGCTAAGATTACTGAACCAGACAAACCAACAGTTGAAGTTCCTGATGTAACAACACCAGGTAAAGTCACACCATCAACACCAACAGATACAAATCCAGTTGCACCAGTGACACCTGATATGCCAGTCAAACCTGATACTAATGGAGGTTCTGGTCAAGATACACCTGCACCAGCTACTCCAAATGCAGATCAGGTAGATACTAAGACTACTGTTGATAATGGAGCTAAGTCAAATGATTCTCAAAATGTATTGCCAAATACAGGAACAGAATCAAATGCTGCTCTTGCATCTCTAGGACTTCTTGGACTATTGAGTGGATTTGGACTTGTAGCTCGCAAGAAAAAAGAAGACTAAAAATTTAGTCAAAATATGAACTGTTCATTGTTAAGTAGACAATGAATAGAAAAGATTAAACAACGGCTTTGTTCCTCGTTTTAAGAGGTACAAGGCCGTTGTTGTGTTTTTGGAAAGTAGATGCTAATCTTTGTACTAAGAAGCTCTCAATTGGATACGCTATTAATTGGGATATGGAGTGAGTCATTTGTTACCATTAAATTTTTTAGGTGATTATTTTTTACTATTAAAAATGACGATGAATTATCTGATACGGTAGGTGGTTACAGATTTATTTTAAAGCTAGAGAGTTTGTTGTATTCAAAATATAACATAATAACATTTTATGTATAGTTAAACAATTTATCCTTTATTCTATGGAATAAAACAGTTTTATCTTGTGTAAATATATTAAAAATGGTATAATCGAGCTGTGATAGCTGTGATGTGTAAACATGCTCATCATAGTAGGCTTCATGGGTGCGTTACTATAAGAAGTGTAGCCATGAAGAATACTTTTAATTTGATTTTGTGTTTTAACATAAGGAGGAACAATGGAAAATAAATCAAATTCGCTCAATAGAATAAAGCGCCAGCAACGTGAAAAAGTTTTGCGCTTTTCTATTCGTAAATATAGTTTCGGTGCCGCTTCAGTTGCTGTTGCAGCGCTGATGTTTTTGGGTGCCCGCGTTGCGAGTGCGGATAGTCTAGTTGACAAGACTTCACAACTTAATGCGGGTGTAGTGAACCCTAAAGATAAGGTCGATTCGCCTGTGGATGTTGCAGAATCTACTGAAAACAAAGTAGATGCAGAAAATCAAGCGCTTACAAATGCTGCACCTAGCGCGTCTACAGTTGATAAAGCCAAGTTGAAAAAAGTAGTTGAAGAATTAAATGCTCTTCTTTCAACTAAATTAAACCTTGACGAGTCAGTAGTATCGCCTGTTAAAGACAGACTTCAAAAAGGGAAAGAAGCCCTAGAAAGTTCTGAGCTAGCTCAAAAGGATATCGATGAACTTGTAGAACTCTTGTCTAAAGATGTGACAGTCGTATCAGCTGCTAAGGAAACAACTGAGGCTCAAGTAGATAAAAAAGTTGAGGCTCAAGTTGACAATACTGAGAAGCCGGCTGCCAATCTAGCCAACCAATCTTCTCCTGAAGTAAGCGCAAGCGAAGAAGGTCAAACTGTATCAGCTAAAAAAGATGCTTTGAAAGTATCTGTAGATCAATTGCAGGCAGCTGTTTTGGAAGTGCCTGAACATGAGACTAGCAAAGAAGTTCTTGAAAAAGCCAATGAACTATTGGGCTTGGCTCAAGTTGTTCTTGAAAATACAACAGTTTCTCTGAACGATGTTGAAGATATGACAAAACGTGTGAAGAGAATGTTTAACTCTGTTAAAAACGCTACAACACGTTTGAATTCAGGTGCTCGTGACTCTCGTAATGGCAAGAGCATGGCTCAAGGTACAAACTTCAGAGCAAATGGTCAGATTAACAAAGGTGCTTTAGCAGATATTAGATATTACGCTTCTGTTGATCCGAATCAGAACGGTGGACGAAAAACAAGGAACGATGAACCTGAGTTAACTAGAAGTAAAACAGATATTAAAGCAACCTATGTGCAAGATAGTGAAGGTAAATGGATTGTTTATGATGTCTTCTTCAATAACGATGGTAACAAGATGACTGGACTTTCTAAACAGCAAGAATACTATTTCCAAGGTCCATTTAATATCATGGATCTTCAATCCAACGGATTATATAAATCTAATACGGTAAAAGACCTATATTTCACACGTTATGCTCCTAAGAATCGAAATAGTGGTAAAAAACTTTCTGATGGATTTGAAGCATTTAATCAATATGGAAACACAGCTTATATCTCGAATTTTGCGGGTCAGAACTATCATATCTTTAATGGTGATAAACAAACAATGTATGACCCATTATCAGGACTGTATCGTGATAACCAGCGAAAGGATGTATTCAAGAACAATGAAACTGATCGAGAGCTAAATAAGCTTCCTAAAAATAAAAACGATAGCTATCCAGGTGCATCATATTATTTAGGACTTAAAGTTGGACAAGACAGCACTGATTATGCCGTGCACATGCATGCTAAGATTAAAATTAGAGATAATGTGACTCCTGAAGAAGCAGCTCAATACGGTCGTGTCTATGCAGCCACAACAACAAAAGGATGGACAACGAATCAGTCTTACATTATGGGGTCATGGGGTGCTCGTTTACAAAATGATCCAGAAGCACCAAAAGACCCAATTCAAGGTTTAACAGTTACAAAAACAGTAGGAGATAACCCAGGAGACAAAATAAACCCTGTATCTGAAGGTTATGTTAGACATAAAAATGGAAAATCATTCCCTGCAGGTATGAACTGGACTTGGGCAGGTGATAAGTCACCAAACACAGATGTAGCCGGAGTATTCAAGTATAAATCTATTGCAACTTATAAAGATGGTTCGACTTCAGAAGATAAAGGTTCTGGTTCAGATGGAACAGTTACATTAAACGTTAAACCTAAGAAACCAGCTATTACAACAAATCTTGACCATAAAAAAGGCTTACCAGGTCAACAAATTACTGTAAATGTCCAAAACGGAGTGCCAAACGGTTCGAAAGTTAACCTTTATGATGGTAATAGACTTATCGGAACTGGAACAACTAGTGGAGGGACTGCGACAGTTACAGTTACAGAAGCTTTACCAGGAAATCCTATTAAGGCTGAAACAGTAGTTACTAATGCTAATGGAACAGTAACTTCTGATAAAAGTAACCCTGTTACTCCAACCCCTAAACCAGATACACAGCCACCTAAATTGGATGTTACACCACTAGAACAAGTTGTAAAAGTTGGTGAGAAAATCTCATTTAATGTAGATGGACGAGATGATACTAAGGTAAATTTAGATTTTTCAGATATATTTACAAAATATCCTAATCATCTATTTACGCAACAAACGAACTATTCAGTAAATACTGATAAACAAAAGACACTATCTATTGACCTTGGAGCGGCAAAAGAATCTGATATTGGAGAAAAAACAATTACCTTTAAGGCAACTGATGACGCTAATCACGAAATTGTTAAGACAGTAAAAGTAAAAGTTATACCAGCTACGAAAGAAAATGAAAAACATAATCCAACAGCTGAAACTGTTGTAGTTGGAATCAAACAAGAATTAACAGATGAAGCAATTAAAGCAAAAGTTAAAAATTATCCAAGTAATGCGACCTTAACTGTTAAACAAAAACCTGATACAGATACAACAGGTAACAAAACAGCTACAGTTATTGTGACTTACTCTGATAAATCAACAGATGAAGTAACAGTTCCAGTAGTGGTTCGTGATACAACTCCACCAAAAATTTACTGGGCTAAAGACGATGGTAGCAAAGTGGAGTTAGGAAAAACTCATGCAGAAGGACAAAATATAGTTATTCCACTATACCGTGGTGATGAAGTAAATACACGTCTTATCACTACAGATGATAGTGGAAAAGTGACGAACTTCAAAATGGAAAACCTACAAAGTGGCTTTAACTTTACCCCTGTCAGCGGTACGGCAACAGAAGGTTCGCCATTAGGACAAAATGTAACAGGAAAAGTAGGTTTAGGAGTTGCAAAAGGTAAGTATACTGCGCGTGCAATTTCAACTGATGGTACAAATTCAACAACAGGGCATTTTGTATTTGAAGTACATGAACAGGCAGAAAAGTATACTCCAGCAGCAAATACGCTGATTGTACCATTTAATCATAAGATCACAGATGATGAGGTTAAAGGAAAAGTCATTGCTAAACCTGGTACACCAGCCTTCCCAAATGGAACCGTCTTTGAAGTAGTTTCAAAACCTGAAACGAATACTACAGGAACAGATAAAAAAGCAGTCGTAAAAATCACATATCCAGATAAATCAACTGAGAATATTGATGTCCCTGTCCATGTAGGGAAAGACTTAGCTAGTCAGCATCCACTGGAAGGTCAGACAGTAACTGTTACAGTTGGAGATTCACTAAAAACATGGAGAGGGCGTGTAGATTCTAACCAATACACAAATGCACCAAAAGGACGTGGAAATGGTGTAGAATGGGGTTGGAAAGGGACAACACCGAAAGTTGTTCAAGATACAGCAGGTGTCTTTAAATACACAGCAACAGCAACTCATACAGATAAATCAGTAGCAGAATCTAATCCACAAGTAACCGTTATCGTTAAACCAAAAGCTCCAACGATTGAAACGGATTTAACTGGTAAGGCAGAATTACCTAACACAGCAGTCGTTGTAAATGTTCATGAAGGTGTAAAAAATGGCTCTATTGTAACACTTTATTCTCAGGATGGACGTGCAATTGGTACAGGTACTGTGGCTAATGGAAAAGCGACAATTACAGGAACAATTCCAAAAGGAAATATTACAGCTAAAACAACTGTTCAAACACCAGGTGAACAAGATGTCACATCTGATCCTAGTCAAGAGAAAGTAGCGACAACTAATAAAGCAGCTCTTTATCCTATTAAAGGTAAAACAGCGACAGTTACAGTTGGAGATTCGCTAAGACAATGGAATGGGCGTGTGGACGCTAACCAATATACAGATGCAGGACCTAATGGTAAAGGAATTGGAGTTGAGTGGGGCTGGGAAGGAACAGCACCTAAGATACTTCAAGATACAGCAGGTGTCTTTAAGTACACAGCAACAGCAACTCATACAGATAAAACAGTAGCCAAATCTGATCCAAAAGTAACGATTGTTGTTAAGCCAAAACAACCGACAATTGAAACAGATTTAACAGGTAAGTCTAATCAAGAAAACGTTCCAGTAACTGTTTCTGTTGGAGGGGGAGTTAAAGATGGTTCAACCGTGACTCTTTATGGTCCAGATGGAACAACTGTTATTGGTACAGGAACTGTAACAAACGGAAAAGCAACTGCAATCATCACAGGTAAGGTTCCAGTAGGAAATATTACAGCTAAAACAACTGTTCAAACACCAGGACAAGATGATGTTGTGTCAGAACCAAGCCCAATTAAGGAAGCAACAAATATTGCTCCAACAGCCAAAACTCAAACAGTAGGGCTTAAAGAGAAACCGAATGCTAAGAACAGTATTGGTAATAATGGAGACCTTCCAAATGGTACAAATTACACATGGAAGACTACACCAGACACTTCTACACCAGGTGACAAGCCAGGTGTCGTAACTGTTACCTATCCAGATGGTTCGACAATCGATGTCCCAGTAACAGTTAAGGTGACTCAAGTATCTGACGATTACGCACCGAAATACGAAGATGGAAATGGAAAACCAGGATCATCAGTAGACATCCCAGTAAGTGAAGCGAATGGTAAGAAAATTCCAGATGGAACAACATTCGAAAGTGGAACACCAGGAATCACAGTAGATAAAGATGGAAAAGTAACAGTAACAATTCCAAAAGATAAGAACCCAGGTGAAGAAGTAACAGGAAAAGTTCTAGTAAGATACCCAGATGGATCAGAAGAAGAAGTACCTGTAAAAGTAACAGTAACTAACCGTGATAAAGATGATTACACACCGAAGTACAATGATGGAAGTGGAAAACCAGGATCATCAGTAGACATCCCAGTAAGTGAAGCGAATGGTAAGAAAATTCCAGATGGAACAACATTCGAAAGTGGAACACCAGGAATCACAGTAGATAAAGATGGAAAAGTAACAGTAACAATTCCAAAAGATAAGAACCCAGGTGAAGAAGTAACAGGAAAAGTTCTAGTAAGATACCCAGATGGATCAGAAGAAGAAGTACCTGTAAAAGTAACAGTAACTAACCGTGATAAAGATGATTACACACCGAAGTACAATGATGGAAGTGGAAAACCAGGATCATCAGTAGACATCCCAGTAAGTGAAGCGAATGGTAAGAAAATTCCAGATGGAACAACATTCGAAAGTGGAACACCAGGAATCACAGTAGATAAAGATGGAAAAGTAACAGTAACAATTCCAAAAGATAAGAACCCAGGTGAAGAAGTAACAGGAAAAGTTCTAGTAAGATACCCAGATGGATCAGAAGAAGAAGTACCTGTAAAAGTAACAGTAACTAACCGTGATAAAGATGATTACACACCGAAGTACAATGATGGAAGTGGAAAACCAGGATCATCAGTAGACATCCCAGTAAGTGAAGCGAATGGTAAGAAAATTCCAGATGGAACAACATTCGAAAGTGGAACACCAGGAATCACAGTAGATAAAGATGGAAAAGTAACAGTAACAATTCCAAAAGATAAGAACCCAGGTGAAGAAGTAACAGGAAAAGTTCTAGTAAGATACCCAGATGGATCAGAAGAAGAAGTACCTGTAAAAGTAACAGTAACTAACCAAGATAAAGATGTTTACACACCGAAATACGAAGATGGAAATGGAAAACCAGGATCATCAGTAGACATCCCAGTAAGTGAAGCGAATGGTAAGAAAATTCCAGATGGAACAACATTCGAAAGTGGAACACCAGGAATCACAGTAGATAAAGATGGAAAAGTAACAGTAACAATTCCAAAAGATAAAAACCCAGGTGAAGAAGTAACAGGAAAAGTTCTAGTAAGATACCCAGATGGATCAGAAGAAGAAGTACCTGTAAAAGTAACAGTAACTAACCGTGATAAAGATGATTACACACCGAAGTACAATGATGGAAGTGGTAAACCAGGATCATCAGTAGATATCCCAGTAAGTGAAGCGAATGGTAAGAAAATTCCAGATGGAACAACATTCGAAAGTGGAACACCAGGAATCACAGTAGATAAAGATGGAAAAGTAACAGTAACAATTCCAAAAGATAAGAACCCAGGTGAAGAAGTAACAGGAAAAGTTCTAGTAAGATACCCAGATGGATCAGAAGAAGAAGTACCTGTAAAAGTAACAGTAACTAACCGTGATAAAGATGATTACACACCGAAGTACAATGATGGAAGTGGAAAACCAGGATCATCAGTAGACATCCCAGTAAGTGAAGCGAATGGTAAGAAAATTCCAGATGGAACAACATTCGAAAGTGGAACACCAGGAATCACAGTAGATAAAGATGGAAAAGTAACAGTAACAATTCCAAAAGATAAGAACCCAGGTGAAGAAGTAACAGGAAAAGTTCTAGTAAGATACCCAGATGGATCAGAAGAAGAAGTACCTGTAAAAGTAACAGTAACTAACCAAGATAAAGATGTTTACACACCGAAATACGAAGATGGAAATGGAAAACCAGGATCATCAGTAGACATCCCAGTAAGTGAAGCGAATGGTAAGAAAATTCCAGATGGAACAACATTCGAAAGTGGAACACCAGGAATCACAGTAGATAAAGATGGAAAAGTAACAGTAACAATTCCAAAAGATAAAAACCCAGGTGAAGAAGTAACAGGAAAAGTTCTAGTAAGATACCCAGATGGATCAGAAGAAGAAGTACCTGTAAAAGTAACAGTAACTAACCGTGATAAAGATGATTACACACCGAAGTACAATGATGGAAGTGGTAAACCAGGATCATCAGTAGATATCCCAGTAAGTGAAGCGAATGGTAAGAAAATTCCAGATGGAACAACATTCGAAAGTGGAACACCAGGAATCACAGTAGATAAAGATGGAAAAGTAACAGTAACAATTCCAAAAGATAAGAACCCAGGTGAAGAAGTAACAGGAAAAGTTCTAGTAAGATACCCAGATGGATCAGAAGAAGAAGTACCTGTAAAAGTAACAGTAACTAACCGTGATAAAGATGATTACACACCGAAGTACAATGATGGAAGTGGAAAACCAGGATCATCAGTAGACATCCCAGTAAGTGAAGCGAATGGTAAGAAAATTCCAGATGGAACAACATTCGAAAGTGGAACACCAGGAATCACAGTAGATAAAGATGGAAAAGTAACAGTAACAATTCCAAAAGATAAGAACCCAGGTGAAGAAGTAACAGGAAAAGTTCTAGTAAGATACCCAGATGGATCAGAAGAAGAAGTACCTGTAAAAGTAACAGTAACTAACCGTGATAAAGATGATTACACACCGAAGTACAATGATGGAAGTGGAAAACCAGGATCATCAGTAGACATCCCAGTAAGTGAAGCGAATGGTAAGAAAATTCCAGATGGAACAACATTCGAAAGTGGAACACCAGGAATCACAGTAGATAAAGATGGAAAAGTAACAGTAACAATTCCAAAAGATAAGAACCCAGGTGAAGAAGTAACAGGAAAAGTTCTAGTAAGATACCCAGATGGATCAGAAGAAGAAGTACCTGTAAAAGTAACAGTAACTAACCAAGATAAAGATGTTTACACACCGAAATACGAAGATGGAAATGGAAAACCAGGATCATCAGTAGACATCCCAGTAAGTGAAGCGAATGGTAAGAAAATTCCAGATGGAACAACATTCGAAAGTGGAACACCAGGAATCACAGTAGATAAAGATGGAAAAGTAACAGTAACAATTCCAAAAGATAAAAACCCAGGTGAAGAAGTAACAGGAAAAGTTCTAGTAAGATACCCAGATGGATCAGAAGAAGAAGTACCTGTAAAAGTAACAGTAACTAACCGTGATAAAGATGATTACACACCGAAGTACAATGATGGAAGTGGTAAACCAGGATCATCAGTAGATATCCCAGTAAGTGAAGCGAATGGTAAGAAAATTCCAGATGGAACAACATTCGAAAGTGGAACACCAGGAATCACAGTAGATAAAGATGGAAAAGTAACAGTAACAATTCCAAAAGATAAGAACCCAGGTGAAGAAGTAACAGGAAAAGTTCTAGTAAGATACCCAGATGGATCAGAAGAAGAAGTACCTGTAAAAGTAACAGTAACACCACCAGAAAAACTTACACCGACACTAGATGTTGAACAAGATCCTAAGACAGGTGACGTTATAGTAACACCGAAGAAACCAGATGGATCAGGATTCAAACCAGGAACTAAGGTAGAAATTCCAAGTAAAGATAAAGATGGTAACCCAACAACAATCACAGTAACAATCGGTGAAGATGGTAAAGGTAAAGTACCAAACAGTGAATTACCAGAAGGTAAAGTTCCAGGTACAGCTAAGATTACTGAACCAGGTCAACCAACAGTTGAAGTTCCAGTAGAAACACCAGCTAAGGTAACACCAGAAACACCAACAACTGAAAAACCAGTTGCGATTGAAATCACACGCAAACCAAATGGTGATGCGATTGTAACGCCTAAGAAACCAGATGGAAAACCATACCCATCAGGCAGCAAGGTAGTGATTCCAGGTGAAAACAACACACCAATCGAAGTTACAATTGGCGACAATGGTTCAGGTGAAGTACCAAATGACAAACTTCCTAAGAAAGATGTCCCAGGTACAGGAACAGTAACAGAACCTAACAAGAAACCATCACAACCAGTGGATGTAACAACACCAGCTCGTAAGACACCAACAGTAGATGTTGAACAAGATCCTAAGACAGGTGACGTTACAGTAACACCGAAGAAACCAGATGGTTCAACATACCCACCAGGAACTAAGGTAGAAATCCCAGGTAAAGATGGCAAGCCAATCACAGTTACAATTGGTGAAGACGGTAAAGGTAAAGTACCAAACAGTGAATTACCAGAAGGTAAAGTTCCAGGTACAGCTAAGATTACTGAACCAGGTCAACCAACAGTTGAAGTTCCAGTAGAAACACCAGCTAAGGTCACACCAGAAACACCAACAACTGAAACACCAAGTGAGATTGAAATCACACGCAAACCAAATGGTGATGCGATTGTAACGCCTAAGAAACCAGATGGAAAACCATACCCATCAGGCAGCAAGGTAGTGATTCCAGGTGAAAACAACACACCAATCGAAGTTACAATTGGCGACAATGGTTCAGGTGAAGTACCAAATGACAAACTTCCTAAGAAAGATGTCCCAGGTACAGGAACAGTAACAGAACCTAACAAGAAACCATCACAACCAGTGGATGTAACAACACCAGCTCGTAAGACACCAACAGTAGATGTTGAACAAGATCCTAAGACAGGTGACGTTACAGTAACACCGAAGAAACCAGATGGTTCAACATACCCACCAGGAACTAAGGTAGAAATCCCAGGTAAAGATGGCAAGCCAATCACAGTTACAATTGGTGAAGACGGTAAAGGTAAAGTACCAAACAGTGAATTACCAGAAGGTAAAGTTCCAGGTACAGCTAAGATTACTGAACCAGGTCAACCAACAGTTGAAGTTCCAGTAGAAACACCAGCTAAGGTCACACCAGAAACACCAACAACTGAAACACCAAGTGAGATTGAAATCACACGCAAACCAAATGGTGATGCGATTGTAACGCCTAAGAAACCAGATGGAAAACCATACCCATCAGGCAGCAAGGTAGTGATTCCAGGTGAAAACAACACACCAATCGAAGTTACAATTGGCGACAATGGTTCAGGTGAAGTACCAAATGACAAACTTCCTAAGAAAGATGTCCCAGGTACAGGAACAGTAACAGAACCTAACAAGAAACCATCACAACCAG
Source organism: Streptococcus sp. KHUD_015 (assembly GCF_051106265.1). Classification (GTDB taxonomy): domain Bacteria; phylum Bacillota; class Bacilli; order Lactobacillales; family Streptococcaceae; genus Streptococcus. The sequence goes on along the minus strand of NZ_CP193665.1, from coordinate 1,445,542 downwards.
TGGATGTAACAACACCAGCTCGTAAGACACCAACAGTAGATGTTGAACAAGATCCTAAGACAGGTGACGTTACAGTAACACCGAAGAAACCAGATGGTTCAACATACCCACCAGGAACTAAGGTAGAAATCCCAGGTAAAGATGGCAAGCCAATCACAGTTACAATTGGTGAAGACGGTAAAGGTAAAGTACCAAACAGTGAATTACCAGAAGGTAAAGTTCCAGGTACAGCTAAGATTACTGAACCAGGTCAACCAACAGTTGAAGTTCCAGTAGAAACACCAGCTAAGGTCACACCAGAAACACCAACAACTGAAACACCAAGTGAGATTGAAATCACACGCAAACCAAATGGTGATGCGATTGTAACGCCTAAGAAACCAGATGGAAAACCATACCCATCAGGCAGCAAGGTAGTGATTCCAGGTGAAAACAACACACCAATCGAAGTTACAATTGGCGACAATGGTTCAGGTGAAGTACCAAATGACAAACTTCCTAAGAAAGATGTCCCAGGTACAGGAACAGTAACAGAACCTAACAAGAAACCATCACAACCAGTGGATGTAACAACACCAGCTCGTAAGACACCAACAGTAGATGTTGAACAAGATCCTAAGACAGGTGACGTTACAGTAACACCGAAGAAACCAGATGGTTCAACATACCCACCAGGAACTAAGGTAGAAATCCCAGGTAAAGATGGCAAGCCAATCACAGTTACAATTGGTGAAGACGGTAAAGGTAAAGTACCAAACAGTGAATTACCAGAAGGTAAAGTTCCAGGTACAGCTAAGATTACTGAACCAGGTCAACCAACAGTTGAAGTTCCAGTAGAAACACCAGCTAAGGTCACACCAGAAACACCAACAACTGAAACACCAAGTGAGATTGAAATCACACGCAAACCAAATGGTGATGCGATTGTAACGCCTAAGAAACCAGATGGAAAACCATACCCATCAGGCAGCAAGGTAGTGATTCCAGGTGAAAACAACACACCAATCGAAGTTACAATTGGCGACAATGGTTCAGGTGAAGTACCAAATGACAAACTTCCTAAGAAAGATGTCCCAGGTACAGGAACAGTAACAGAACCTAACAAGAAACCATCACAACCAGTGGATGTAACAACACCAGCTCGTAAGACACCAACAGTAGATGTTGAACAAGATCCTAAGACAGGTGACGTTACAGTAACACCGAAGAAACCAGATGGTTCAACATACCCACCAGGAACTAAGGTAGAAATCCCAGGTAAAGATGGCAAGCCAATCACAGTTACAATTGGTGAAGACGGTAAAGGTAAAGTACCAAACAGTGAATTACCAGAAGGTAAAGTTCCAGGTACAGCTAAGATTACTGAACCAGGTCAACCAACAGTTGAAGTTCCAGTAGAAACACCAGCTAAGGTCACACCAGAAACACCAACAACTGAAACACCAAGTGAGATTGAAATCACACGCAAACCAAATGGTGATGCGATTGTAACGCCTAAGAAACCAGATGGAAAACCATACCCATCAGGCAGCAAGGTAGTGATTCCAGGTGAAAACAACACACCAATCGAAGTTACAATTGGCGACAATGGTTCAGGTGAAGTACCAAATGACAAACTTCCTAAGAAAGATGTCCCAGGTACAGGAACAGTAACAGAACCTAACAAGAAACCATCACAACCAGTGGATGTAACAACACCAGCTCGTAAGACACCAACAGTAGATGTTGAACAAGATCCTAAGACAGGTGACGTTACAGTAACACCGAAGAAACCAGATGGTTCAACATACCCACCAGGAACTAAGGTAGAAATCCCAGGTAAAGATGGCAAGCCAATCACAGTTACAATTGGTGAAGACGGTAAAGGTAAAGTACCAAACAGTGAATTACCAGAAGGTAAAGTTCCAGGTACAGCTAAGATTACTGAACCAGGTCAACCAACAGTTGAAGTTCCAGTAGAAACACCAGCTAAGGTCACACCAGAAACACCAACAACTGAAACACCAAGTGAGATTGAAATCACACGCAAACCAAATGGTGATGCGATTGTAACGCCTAAGAAACCAGATGGAAAACCATACCCATCAGGCAGCAAGGTAGTGATTCCAGGTGAAAACAACACACCAATCGAAGTTACAATTGGCGACAATGGTTCAGGTGAAGTACCAAATGACAAACTTCCTAAGAAAGATGTCCCAGGTACAGGAACAGTAACAGAACCTAACAAGAAACCATCACAACCAGTGGATGTAACAACACCAGCTCGTAAGACACCAACAGTAGATGTTGAACAAGATCCTAAGACAGGTGACGTTACAGTAACACCGAAGAAACCAGATGGTTCAACATACCCACCAGGAACTAAGGTAGAAATCCCAGGTAAAGATGGCAAGCCAATCACAGTTACAATTGGTGAAGACGGTAAAGGTAAAGTACCAAACAGTGAATTACCAGAAGGTAAAGTTCCAGGTACAGCTAAGATTACTGAACCAGGTCAACCAACAGTTGAAGTTCCAGTAGAAACACCAGCTAAGGTCACACCAGAAACACCAACAACTGAAACACCAAGTGAGATTGAAATCACACGCAAACCAAATGGTGATGCGATTGTAACGCCTAAGAAACCAGATGGAAAACCATACCCATCAGGCAGCAAGGTAGTGATTCCAGGTGAAAACAACACACCAATCGAAGTTACAATTGGCGACAATGGTTCAGGTGAAGTACCAAATGACAAACTTCCTAAGAAAGATGTCCCAGGTACAGGAACAGTAACAGAACCTAACAAGAAACCATCACAACCAGTGGATGTAACAACACCAGCTCGTAAGACACCAACAGTAGATGTTGAACAAGATCCTAAGACAGGTGACGTTACAGTAACACCGAAGAAACCAGATGGTTCAACATACCCACCAGGAACTAAGGTAGAAATCCCAGGTAAAGATGGCAAGCCAATCACAGTTACAATTGGTGAAGACGGTAAAGGTAAAGTACCAAACAGTGAATTACCAGAAGGTAAAGTTCCAGGTACAGCTAAGATTACTGAACCAGGTCAACCAACAGTTGAAGTTCCAGTAGAAACACCAGCTAAGGTCACACCAGAAACACCAACAGATACAAATCCAGTTGCACCAGTGACACCTGATATGCCAGCTAAACCTGATACTAATGGAGGTTCTGGTCAAGATACACCTGCACCAGCACCAGCTACTCCAACTCCAAATGCAGTTACTCCTAATACAGATCAGGTAGATACTAAGACTACTGTTGATAATGGAGCTAAGTCAAATGATTCTCAAAATGTATTGCCAAATACAGGAACAGAATCAAATGCTGCTCTTGCATCTCTAGGACTTCTTGGGCTATTGAGTGGATTTGGACTTGTAGCTCGAAAGAAAAAAGAAGACTAAAAATTTAGTCAGATGAACATTCATTCTTTTGTGTTTTAACAACGAACTAGATTGATTCTGATAGTTGTTTTATACATAAAATACAAAGAATGATTAGATAAAGAAAGCGAACAATGCTAGGATTTTGTTAAACGGAATTCTAAGTATTGTTCGCTTTTTGTGGTATAATAAGACTATGCAGAACAAACCAACGTCAGCCTATGTGCACATCCCATTTTGTACCCAGATTTGTTATTATTGTGACTTTTCAAAGGTTTTCATCAAAAATCAGCCGGTAGATAGTTATTTGGAACATCTGTTAGAAGAGTTTCAATCTTATGATATTCAAAAGTTGAGAACCCTCTATATTGGTGGTGGCACACCGACAGCTTTGTCGGCTCCGCAACTGGAGGTGTTATTAAATGGCTTGACTAAAAACTTGGACTTGTCTGCCTTGGAGGAGTTGACCATTGAAGCCAATCCAGGAGACTTGGACGCGGATAAGATTGCTGTTTTGAAGAACTCGGCTGTCAATCGTGTTTCACTAGGTGTGCAAACCTTTGATAACAAAATGCTGAAAAAGATTGGGCGCAGTCATTTGGAGAAGGATATTTATGAAAATATCGACCGTCTGAAACTGGCTGGTTTTGACAACATCTCTATTGATTTGATTTATGCGCTACCTGGTCAGACCATGGAGCAAGTCAAGGAAAATGTGGCTAAGGCCATTGGACTGGATATTCCCCATATGAGTTTGTATAGCTTGATTTTAGAAAACCATACGGTCTTTATGAACCGCATGCGACGAGGGAAGTTGCCTTTACCTAAGGAGGAACTGGAAGCGGAGATGTTTGAATATATCATCGCAGAGCTGGAGCGAGCAGGTTTTGAGCATTATGAGATTTCTAATTTCTCCAAGTCTGGTTTTGAAAGTCGCCACAATCTCATGTACTGGGACAATGCTGAATACTATGGCATCGGTGCTGGGGCGTCTGGCTATGTCAATGGTGTTCGCTATAAAAACCATGGTCCCATTCGTCATTATCTGAGTGCGGTTGAGGAAGGCAACGCACGTATTACAGAAGAGCACCTGAGTCAAAAAGAGCAAATGGAAGAAGAAATGTTCTTGGGACTTCGCAAGAAATCAGGGGTCTCGATGGCGCGATTTGAGGAAAAATTTGGCCGATCTTTTGATGGACTATATGGCGAAATCGTCAGAGACTTGGTTCAAAAAGGTCTCATGCAAATAGAGGGTGACCGAGTTCGCATGACAAAGAGAGGTCTCTTTTTGGGAGACACCGTAGCAGAACGATTTATTTTGGAGTAGGATCATGGGCTTAACTTATCAAATGAAAATGAAAATTCCTTTTGATATGGCTGATATGAACGGTCATATTAAACTTCCAGATGTGGTTTTGCTATCCCTACAAGTTTCAGGGATGCAGTCTATTGAACTAGGAGTCGGTGATAAGACTATTTTAGAAAACTATAATTTAGTCTGGATCATTGCAGGCTATGATATTGAGGTGATTCGTTTACCTCGTTTTGGGGAAGAAATTACCATCGAAACAGAGGCTTTGAGCTACAATCGACTTTTTTGCTACCGTCGCTTTACCATTTATGATGAAGCGGGGCAGGAGCTCATTCACATGATGACTACCTTTGTTCTCATGGACCGATACAGTCGAAAAGTCCATGCTGTTGAACCTGAGATTGTGGCTCCTTACCAATCTGAGTTTTCCAAAAAATTGCTTCGAGGACCTAAATATCAAAGTTTGGAAAATCCAATCAGCAAGGATTACCATGTTCGGTTTTACGACTTGGATATGAATGGTCATGTCAATAACAGTAAATACTTGGACTGGATTTTTGAGGTCATGGGAGCAGATTTTTTGACCCACTATATTCCCAAGAAAATCAACCTCAAGTATGTCAAGGAAGTTCGACCAGGTGGGGTGATTACATCGGCTGTTGAGCAGACTGGACTCGAAAGCAAGCATGAGATTACAAGCGACGATGCGACCAATGCTCAAGCCATCATCACTTGGCAAGAAATAAAAGGTTTAGAGGAAAAGTATGAAATATAAAGGCTATTTAATTGATCTAGACGGAACTATTTATAAGGGGAAAGATAGAATTCCAGCAGGAGAGGCTTTTGTTCATGAATTGCAAAAGCGGGATATTCGCTATCTCTTTGTGACCAACAATACAACCCGCACTCCAGAGAGTGTTCAAGAGATGTTGGCTCAGAATTTTAATATTGATACGCCCCTATCGACTGTCTACACAGCGACTTTGGCGACTATCGACTATATGAACGACTTGGGACTGGAAAAGACCGTCTATGTCATCGGAGAAGCAGGGCTCAAGGAAGCCATCAAGGCGGCTGGTTATGTGGAAGACAAGGAAAATCCTGCCTATGTGGTAGTAGGCCTGGACTGGCAAGTCGACTATGAAAAATTTGCCACAGCAACTCTAGCTATCCAAAAGGGAGCTCACTTTATCGGAACCAACCCTGACCTCAACATCCCGACAGAACGCGGTCTTTTGCCTGGTGCTGGTTCACTGATAACTCTGCTTGAAGTGGCAACACGAGTGAAGCCTGTTTATATCGGGAAACCAAATGCTATCATTATGGACAAGGCGGTTGAGCGCTTAGGTTTGCAACGTGAAGAGCTGATCATGGTTGGGGACAATTACCTGACTGATATTAGAGCAGGGATTGACAATGGCATTCCAACGCTCTTGGTGACGACAGGTTTTACCAAGGCAGAAGAAGTAGCAGGCCTGCCAATCGCCCCGACTCATGTGGTTTCTAGTCTTGCGGAGTGGAACTTCGATGAAAACTAAACTGACCTTTTGGAGCTCTATGCTCTTTCTCCTCTCTCTTTCTATCCTTCTGACCATTTATCTGGCTTGGATTTTTTATCCGCTGGAAATTCAGTGGCTGAACTTGACGGATCGAGTTTATCTAAAACCAGAAACCATTCAGTACAACTTTCATATCTTGATGAATTACCTGACTAATCCTTTTAGTCAGGTCCTAGAGATGCCAGATTTTCGTTCGTCAGCAGCTGGGCTACACCATTTTGCAGTGGTCAAGAACCTCTTTCACCTAGTTCAGCTAGTAGCTCTAGTGACACTGCCAAGTTTCTATTTCTTTGTCAAAGGGATTGTGAAAAAGGGCTTTTTATCTTTATTCAGTAAGGGGCTTTTGACTCTAGTAGTCTTGCCTGTGCTGATTGGTCTTGGGGGAGTTTTGATTGGTTTTGACCAATTCTTTACTCTTTTCCATCAAATTCTCTTTGTGGGAGATGATACCTGGCTTTTTGATCCAGCTAAGGATCCAGTGATTCTGATTTTGCCAGAGACCTTCTTCCTTCATGCCTTTCTCCTCTTTTTTACCCTCTATGAAAGCTTCTTTGGCTATCTTTATCTGAAAAGTCGTAGGAAGTGAACCGAAAGCTGTTTTTAATTTGTATATATAAAAAATCATATAATTTAAAACCATCGTTAAGAGTGAATTAACCAAATCCAGAATATATCAATCGTTCGCAAACAGTCTATTTTTCTTGAAAAAATAGGCTTTTTTTCTAAAAATCCCTAGTCAAGCGCTTTATTTTTTTGTATAATAGAAGTAGCAAAGTATAGATAAGAAGAGAAAAGCATGATTACACTATTTCTATCACCGAGCTGTACTTCATGTCGTAAGGCTAAGGCCTGGTTAGAAAAACATAAGGTTCCCTTTGTGGAACACAATATTATGACCAGTCCTTTAACAAGAAAAGAATTGCAACACATCCTTTCCTTGACCGAAAATGGTACTGATGACATCATTTCAACTCGTTCAAAAATTTTTCAAAAATTGGATATTGATGTAGAGAGTATTTCGGTATCGGAATTGCTTCATTTGATTGAGCAGTATCCAAGTCTTTTGCGTCGTCCAATTATTATTGATGCCAAACGCATGCAAATCGGTTTTAATGAAGATGAGATTCGTGCTTTTCTCCCTCGTAGTTACCGTAAGCAAGAACTAAAAGAAGCAAGAATGAGAGCTGGTATTAGTTAATGAACAAACAGTATAGTTACCCACTAGATTTGTCGTGGAGCACTGAAGAACTTGCTTCAGTGCTTTCTTTTTTTAATGATGTTGAAGCTGCCTATGAAGGCAAGGTAGAGGCTAAAAAGTTACTGGACTCCTATAAGGGATTCAAGGCGGTTGTGCCAAGCAAGAGCGAAGAGAAACGTTTGGGACGAGAATTTGAAACAGTTAGTGGCTATTCGCTTTACCGAGCAGTTCAGGCTGCCAAGGAAAAAGGGGAAGGAAAGATTTCTCTTGGAAAGTAAATTTGAATTTGCCAAAGAGCTTATTAAGAAGGCGGGCCAGTACATCCTTGATCATATGCAGGAAGACTTGCGTGTTGAGACCAAGTCCTCTCCAACAGACTTGGTGACCAGACTGGACAAGGAAGTTCAGGAACTATTGGTGGGTGAGATTTTGTCCCGTTATCCTGAGGATAAGATTTGTGCTGAAGAAGGTTGTCTACGAGCCTCGGTTCAAGAGGGCAAGGTTTGGGTCATTGATCCGATTGATGGGACCAATAACTTTGTCGCCCAGCAGGAAGATTTTGCTGTCATGATGGCTTATTTTGAAAATGGTCAGGGGCAGTTTGGTCTGATTTATGATGTGGTCAAAGGGGATTGTTATCACGGTGGTGGAGCCTTTCCCGTTTGTCTAAATGATAAGCCCCTAGCTCCCTTTAAAGCAAAACCACTTGGAGATTTTCTCATTGCAGGGAATAGTGGTATGTTGGAAACCAATGAATGGGGGTTGGCTGATTTGAGTCGAGCGGTACTTGGTGTACGTGTCTATGGGAGTGCGGCCATTAGTTTTGCCAAGATTTTGTCAGGGCGTTTGTTGGCCTATGTCACTTATCTGCAACCATGGGATTATGCTGCGGCTAGTATTTTAGGGGAGAGTCTGGGTTATCGAGTTGTGACCCTATCTGGTGAGGCTCCTGATTTTCAGACCAGACAGCCGGTTATGATGCTACCTCTTGAGATGCAGGAGGAAATTCAGTCCTATATTTACGAAAGGAAAAGAACTTAAATGCAATTTCCAGAAGGATTTGTTGAAAAATATGAAGAGATACTAGGAGATGAGGCAAGAGATTTTCTTGCCTCTTTTGAGGAGGAAGCGGTTTCGGCCTTTCGGGTCAATCCTTTAAAAGAAGCGCCAGTTTCCTTTTCTGATTCCATTCCTCAAACTCCTTGGGGACATTATGGGAAGGTTTCAGGGAAATCGTCTGAGCATGCTACTGGTTTGGTTTATTCGCAAGAACCTGCTGCTCAGATGGTTGCTCAAGTAGCCCAGCCCAGTCCTGGAATGAAGGTTTTGGACTTGGCTGCTGCTCCAGGCGGCAAATCAACTCAACTGGCAGCCTATCTAGCAGGCGAAGGACTTCTCGTCTCCAATGAAATTTCAAGCAAACGGGCTAAGATTTTGGTTGAAAACATGGAGCGCTTTGGAGCGATAAATGTTGTGGTTACCAATGAATCTGCTGACCGTTTGGCCAAGGTTTTTAAAGGCTATTTTGACCTCATTGTCCTTGATGCTCCTTGCTCTGGTGAAGGGATGTTTCGTAAGCAACCAGATGCTATGGACTATTGGAGCTTAGATTATCCAAGTCAATGTGCTAGTTTGCAAAGAGAAATTCTAGCAGATGCAGTGACCATGCTAGCTGAAGGTGGTCGTCTGGTTTATTCAACCTGTACCTGGGCACCTGAGGAAAACGAAGAGATTGTCAATTGGTTGCTGGAAGAGTATGATTTTGATTTGCTGCCAGTTGAGCATATCAATGGAATGGTAGCTGGAATTGACCTGCCAGAAACGGCTCGGATGTACCCTCATCATTTTAAGGGAGAGGGTCAGTTTGTCGCTCATTTACAATTTAAAGATGAAAATCCAGCCCCTAAATTTAAGACAAGTAAGAGCAATCTCAGCCGAGAACAAGTTGCCTTGTGGCAGGAATTTGCGCAAAAACACTTAAAGGTCAATCTAAGGGGAATCTTGCAGACTTTTGGAGACCAACTCTATCTCTTGCCAGAACTCTTACCAGATTTAGGGAAACTCAAGATTGCTAGGAATGGACTGCATCTGGGCACTTTTAAGAAAAAACGCTTTGAGCCTAGTTTTGCTCTTGGTCTAGCCTTGAAACCGAGTCAGGTCAAGCAGTCGGTTGAAATTGACCAAGATGAGTTTGTAAAGTATGTGGCTGGAGAAACCGTTCAGCTGGCGGAAAGTCTGCCAAATGGTTGGTACCAAGTTTTAGTTCAAGGAAATGGTTTGGGCTTTGCTAAGGTGACTGGAAATGTTTTGAAAAATTATTTTCCTAAAGGCCTCAGATTCAAGTGAAAATGCTAGTCAAAGTAGCTTGTCTATGTTATAGTGGAAGTATGGATTTTTTTCAAATTGTCTTTTATTTTAAGTCAAAATTGGTAGAGAAGGTAACTGAGCAACTTTCTAGTAAAACCAAGCTAGCAACTTCAGTTGGCTCCCCATTTTCAAAAGAAAAACATAAATAAATAGTTGAAAAAATTCACAGCATTCACCATTATTTTCAAGGAGAAAAACAGTGAAAAAAAGGAAAAAACTCGCTCTATCCCTTGCAGCTCTCTTGCTGGCAGGTTCTTTGGCGGGATGTGCTAGCTGGATTGATCGTGGGGAATCCATGACAGCTGTTGGCTCAACGGCTCTTCAGCCCTTGGTCGAAGCAGCAGCAGATGAATTCGGCTCTCTGCATATTGGAAAAACAGTCAACGTCCAAGGTGGAGGATCTGGTACAGGTCTGTCTCAGGTTCAGTCTGGAGCCGTTGATGTAGGAAATTCAGACGTATTTGCCGAGGAAAAAGACGGTATCAACGCATCCGCTCTAGTGGACCACAAGGTTGCTGTAGCGGGCTTGGCAGTCATTGTAAATAAGGAAGTTGACGTTGAAAATCTGACAACTGAACAACTCCGTAGCATCTTCACAGGTCAAGTAACCAACTGGAAAGAAGTCGGTGGGAAAGACCTAGCCATTTCCATTATCAACCGAGCGGCAAGTTCTGGTTCGCGTGCAACCTTTGATAGTGTTATCATGGATGGTCAGTCTGCCATTCAGAGTCAAGAACAGGATTCAAATGGGATGGTCAAAAACATTGTTTCCCAGACACCAGGAGCCATTTCTTACCTAGCCTTTGCCTATGTGGATGACTCGGTTAAACGCATGAAGTTGAACGGCTATGAGCCGATTGCAGAAAATGTTACCACCAATAACTGGCCTTTGTGGTCTTACGAACACATGTATACACTAGGTCAGCCCAACGAATTGGTGGCAGAATTCCTCAACTTTGTTCTCTCAGACGAAGCGCAAAGCGGAATCGTTAAGGGGATGGGTTATATTTCTGTTAAGGAAATGAAGGTTGAAAAAGATGCTGTCGGAACGGTGACAGCACTAGAAGGGAGTCAATAATGAATCAAGAAGAATTAGCTAAAAAATTACTTTCTCCCTCAAAGAACTCTCGTCTAGAGAAATTAGGAAAAGGCTTGACCTTTGCCTGCCTGTCTTTGATTGTCATCATTGTGGCCATGATTTTGATTTTCGTAGCCCAAAAAGGTTTGTCGACCTTCTTTATTAATGGGGTCAATATCTTTGATTTCCTATTTGGCCAAACTTGGAATCCTTCAGGTAAACAATTTGGTGCCCTTCCAATGATTTTGGGTTCCTTTATTGTTACAATCCTATCAGCCCTTATCGCAACTCCTTTTGCCATTGGTGCGGCAGTCTTTATGACTGAAGTCTCACCAAAAGGTGCTAGAATCTTGCAACCAGCCATTGAATTGCTAGTTGGGATTCCTTCAGTTGTGTATGGATTTATCGGTTTACAGGTCGTAGTTCCTTTTGTCCGTAGTGTCTTTGGTGGAACTGGTTTTGGGATCTTGTCAGGAATTTTTGTTCTCTTTGTCATGATCTTACCGACGGTAACCTTTATGACAACGGACAGCTTGCGTGCGGTGCCTCGTCACTATCGTGAAGCTAGTTTGGCTATGGGAGCCACTCGTTGGCAAACCATTTGGCGCGTGACCTTGAAGGCGGCGCGTTCAGGGATTTTCACAGCGGTGGTCTTTGGGATGGCGCGTGCCTTTGGTGAGGCCTTGGCCATTCAGATGGTGGTCGGAAACTCAGCCGTTGTCCCAACTTCATTGACAACACCTGCCGCGACCTTGACCTCTGTTTTGACCATGGGTATCGGAAATACCGTTATGGGAACAGTTGACAATAACGTTCTCTGGTCACTGGCCTTAGTCTTGCTCTTGATGAGTTTGGCCTTTAACAGTGTGATTAAATTGATTACGAAAGAAAGAGGAAAGAAAAACTATGCACGCTAAGAAATTAGATAAAATTGCAACAGCTGTCCTCTACTCGATTGCAGGAATCATCGTTGCCATCTTGGCATCCTTGATTCTCTATATCTTGGTTCGTGGTCTGCCCCACATCTCTTGGTCTTTCTTGACTGGCAAATCATCTTCTTACCAAGCAGGTGGAGGGATTGGAATTCAGCTCTATAATTCCTTCTTCCTTTTGGTCATTACCTTGATTATCTCTGTGCCCTTGTCTATGGGGGCTGGGATTTTCCTAGCTGAATATGCCAAAAAAGGTCCTGTGACAAACTTTGTCAGAACCTGTATTGAAATCTTGTCTTCACTGCCATCTGTGGTTGTAGGTCTCTTTGGTTACTTGATCTTTGTAGTTCAGTTTGAGTATGGATTTTCAATCATCTCAGGTGCCTTGGCCTTGACAGTCTTTAACCTGCCTCAGATGACTCGTAATGTTGAGGACAGCTTGAAACACGTTCACCATACGCAACGTGAGGCTGGTCTGGCTCTTGGAATTTCTCGTTGGGAGACAGTGGTCCATGTGGTCATTCCAGAAGCCCTTCCAGGCATTGTGACTGGAGTCGTCTTGGCCTCTGGTCGTATCTTTGGTGAGGCGGCTGCTCTTATCTATACAGCAGGACAATCCGCTCCAGCCCTTGACTGGTCTAACTGGAATATTCTCAGTGTGACTAGCCCAATCTCTATCTTCCGTCAAGCAGAAACCTTGGCTGTCCACATTTGGAAAGTCAATAGCGAAGGAACCATTCCTGATGGAACCATCGTATCAGCAGGTTCTGCAGCCGTGCTCCTCATCTTTATCCTCATCTTTAACTTTGGAGCCCGCAAACTCGGAAGCTACCTACATAAGAAATTAACCGCTGCCTAAAGGAGAAGCCATGTCAAAATATAATTGGGATGAAAAGCATATCATCACCTTTCCTGAAGAGAAAGTGGCCCTCTCTACTAAGGATTTACATGTTTACTACGGTAAAAATGAATCTATCAAGGGCATCGATATGCAATTTGAAAAAAATAAAATCACAGCCTTAATTGGTCCATCTGGATCAGGAAAATCAACCTACCTCCGCAGTCTTAACCGTATGAATGATACCATTGATATTGCCAAGGTCACAGGTCAAATCCTCTATCAAGGAATTGACGTTAATCGTCCAGAAATCAATGTTTATGAGATGCGTAAGCACATCGGAATGGTCTTCCAACGACCAAATCCCTTTGCCAAGTCTATCTACCGCAATATCACTTTTGCCCATGAACGTGCAGGAGTCAAGGACAAGCAAGTCTTGGATGAAATTGTGGAAACCTCTCTTCGTCAGGCTGCCCTTTGGGACCAAGTCAAAGACGATTTGCACAAGTCGGCCTTGACCTTATCAGGTGGTCAGCAACAACGTCTTTGTATCGCTCGTGCCATTTCGGTCAAACCTGACATTCTCTTGATGGATGAGCCTGCGTCAGCCTTGGACCCGATTGCGACAGCTCAGCTGGAAGAAACTATGCTGGAATTGAAGAAGGACTTCACCATCATCATTGTGACCCACAGTATGCAACAGGCTGCACGTGCTAGTGATTATACAGGATTTTTCTACTTGGGTGACTTGATTGAGTATGATAAGACGTCTAATATTTTCCAAAATGCCAAACTACAGTCAACCAATGACTACGTAACAGGACACTTTGGATAGAAAGGAAACAGTATGACAGAAGCGATTTTACAGGTGTCAGACCTGTCCGTTTACTACAATCAAAAGAAGGCCTTGAATAGTGTTTCCCTATCTTTCCAACCTAAGGAAATTACAGCCTTGATTGGTCCATCTGGATCAGGGAAGTCAACCCTTCTCAAGGCTATTAACCGCATGGGGGATCTCAATCCAGAGGTGACCACAACTGGTTCAGTGGTTTATAACGGCCACAATATTTACAGCCCGCGTACAGATACAGTTGAATTGCGGAAGGAAATCGGTATGGTCTTCCAACAGCCAAATCCTTTCCCTATGTCCATCTACGAAAATGTTGTCTATGGGCTTCGTATCAATGGAGTGAAGGACAAGCAGGTTCTGGATGAAGCAGTGGAAAAAGCCTTGCAACGTGCTTCCATCTGGGATGAGGTCAAGGACCGCCTGCATGATTCAGCTATCGGGCTTTCAGGTGGACAACAGCAACGTGTCTGTGTTGCCCGTGTCTTGGCAACCAGTCCTAAAATCATTCTCTTGGATGAACCGACTTCAGCCTTGGACCCTATCTCTGCTGGGAAGATTGAGGAAACCTTGTATGGGCTAAAAGATAAATACACCATGCTCTTGGTTACGCGTTCTATGCAACAAGCTTCTCGTATCTCTGACAAGACAGGATTTTTCCTTGATGGAGATTTGATTGAGTTTAACGATACCAAGAAGATGTTCCTCAACCCACAACACAAGGAAACAGAAGATTATATTTCAGGAAAATTTGGATAAGGAGATAAATGATGTTACGTTCTCAATTTGAAGAAGATTTAGAGAAATTGCACAATCAGTTCTATGCTATGGGACAGGAAGTGCTATCCCAAATCAATCGTACAGTGCGTGCATTTGTTACGCATGATCGTGATTTGGCCAAGGAAGTCATCGAAGACGATGCAGAAGTAAACGAATACGAAGTGAAGTTGGAGAAGAAATCATTTGAAATGATTGCCCTCCAACAACCCGTTTCTCAGGACTTGCGTACCGTTTTGACAGTCTTGAAGGCCGTGTCTGACTTGGAACGTATGGGTGACCATGCTGTTTCCATTGCCAAAGCGGCAATCCGTATGAAGGGGGAGCAACGCATCCCAGCTGTTGAAGAAGAAATCAAGAGAATGGGTCGCGATGTCAAGAACTTTGTCGAAGCAGCCCTTGAACTCTATCTCAATGGTTCAGTAGACCAAGCCTATGAAGTAGCAGCCATGGACGAAAAAATCAACCATTATTTTGATAGCATTCGTGACTTGGCTACAGAAGAAATCAAGAAAAACCCAGATGCCATCGTTACAGGTCGTGATTACTTCCAAGTGATCGCTTTCTTGGAACGCATTGGAGATTATGCCAAAAATATCTGTGAATGGGTTGTTTACTTTGAAACAGGTAAGATTGTTGAACTATAAAATAGGTTCAATCTGTATAAAAAGGAGCTTGAAATCAACTGATAGCTCCTTTTCTTGAATGAAAAAAATATTTTTAAGATAAAAATTCAAAAAACACTTGACAACTACCTTGGATAGCGTTATAATTATACAAAATTAACAGAGAGGTTGTTTATTTATGAAATCAAAAAAATGGATATTTGTTTTATGTAGTTTTCTTGCAAGTTTCTTCTTAATGGCTTGCCAGTCGGGTTCTAATGGTTCTCAGTCAGCTCTTGAGGCAATTAAGCAAAAAGGGAAATTGGTTGTGGCAACCAGTCCTGACTATGCACCTTTTGAATTCCAAGCCTTAGTTGATGGGAAAAATCAGGTAGTCGGTGCGGATATTGACATGGCTCAGGCTATCGCTGATGAACTTGGGGTTAAGTTGGAAATCTCAAGCATGAGTTTTGACAATGTCTTGACCAGTCTTCAAACAGGTAAGGCTGACCTAGCAGTTGCAGGAATTAGCGCTACTGATGAGAGAAAAGAAGTCTTTGATTTTTCAATCCCTTACTATGAAAACAAGATTAGTTTCTTGGTTCGTAAGGCTGATGTAGAAAAATACAAGGATTTAACTAGCCTAGAAAGTGCGAATATTGCAGCCCAAAAAGGGACTGTTCCAGAGTCTATGGTCAAGGAACAATTGCCAAAAGCTCAATTGACTTCCCTAACCAATATGGGTGAAGCTGTCAATGAATTGCAGGCTGGAAAAGTAGATGCTGTTCACATGGATGAGCCTGTTGCCCTTAGCTATGCTGCTAAAAATGCAGATTTAGCTGTCGCAACTGTCAGCTTGAAGATGAAGGACGGAGAAGCCAATGCAGTTGCCCTTAGAAAAAATAGTGCTGATTTGAAAGAAGTGGTGGACAAGGTCATACAAAAACTTAAGGATGAAGGCACCTACCAAAGCTATCTTGAAAAAGCAGCAAGTCTAACAGAAGTTGAACAATAAGAAAAAAGCAGAGTTGGAAGTCATTCCAATTCTGCTTTTAAATAGTCTAAAACATTTTCTAGATTGTCTAAGGACACCTTGGCAAATTGATAAGGACAGGCATTCAAGTAAGCTTCTTCAAAGAAGTCCAAGTCCAGTTGACTGTGTTTGAGACTGGCGATTTTAGGATACTGTCTCAGGTCTAGCAATACACCATCGTGAAGGGGATAATGAGGAAGGGGGCAAGTCAATTTAGCTAACCTTTCCTCGATTTGCTTCTGGTAAGCTTCCTGATTGGCTAAGCGAGTCAAACGATTTTTCTCAAACAGTTGACTGTCGATATAGAGTGACAGGGCCTTTTGCATGATGAGATTGCTGTCGTAGTCTAGGATATTTTTGTAGGCCACAAAGGCTTCCTTGATAGCATTTGGCAGAATGAGTGCCGTAATCCGCAGGGCTGGAAAGAGGCTGGTTGAGAAGGATTTGATATAAATGACGCGCTCTTCTGTATCCAGATAGTGGAAGGTATGGCCCTTCTTGGAGTCCAAATCCCCCAAATAGTCGTCCTCTACGATATAGACACCATACTTGGCAGCTAAGTCAAGAATAGCCCGTTTGTCCTGCTCAGAATAGGAATGCCCAAGAGGATAGTGAAAACGAGGAATGGTATAGAAAAACTTAATCTTTCCTGTCTTGAAATGGCCTTCCAGCTCCTCCAAGTCAATCCCATCAATGCCTCGTTCAATCATTTGATAGTCCAGACCCTGTGCAATCAAGAGGCGATTCATCCGATGATAGGTCGGCTGTTCCACCAAGATTTCTTTAGCTTGGCTAGGGAAGGAAATTTGAGAGAGGATAAACAAGGCTTGCTGGGTTCCAGAAGTCAGTACCAGTTGGTCAGCCTTGCAGTAGAGGGCTTGGTCAAAGAGCAGTTTATGAATGGATTGTCTTAAGTCTTCTAAACCTTCTTGGTTGTCATAGTAGTTGAAGAGGTAGTTTTCCCGGCCAATCAAGGTTTCATTGACACAGAGTCGGAAATCGTCATAGGCGCTGGCGTGTTCGTCCGTAACCTCGATTTCTAGGTCTTGATGTTGCCCTTGTTCTAGGACATAGTAGCCACTCTGGGGCTTGGCATAGAGGTA
Organism: Streptococcus sp. KHUD_015; assembly: GCF_051106265.1. GTDB lineage: Bacteria > Bacillota > Bacilli > Lactobacillales > Streptococcaceae > Streptococcus. The sequence goes on along the minus strand of NZ_CP193665.1, from coordinate 1,428,501 downwards.
TTGTTCGTGTCGTAATTCCAGTAGGGCTCGTTGAATGGTATCCTTGCTACAGTGAAAGTCAAGGCTCAGTTGACGGATAGAAGGCAGGCGGCTTCCCGTCGGAAAGCGTCCAGACTCGATACCATTTTTTAGATAGGAAACGACCTCTTGGTACTTGCTTTGTTTCTTCATTCCAGACCTCCCTTGATTTTGTTACATTGTACCCTTTTTTTTCCTTCTTGGCAATGTCTAGAGTGTTTCTCTCGTTCACATCTAGGGGCAAATGTGGTATACTTAGGAGTAAGATTTATAGAATAACATACAAGAAAGAGAATGGTTAAGAACGTGCAGGAACCAGTGAAATTATTTCAATACAATACCCTCGGAGCCTTGATGGCAGGCCTTTATGGTGGTACCATGACAGTAGGAGAATTACTAGAGCATGGTGACCTTGGTTTGGGAACCTTGGATTCCATTGATGGGGAATTGATTGTCTTGGATGGCAAGGCTTATCAGGCCAAAGGGTCTGGAGACCAGCCAGAGATTGTGGAAGTGTCGCCAGACGCCCTTATTCCTTATGCAGCAGTAGTACCGCACCAGGCAGAGGTCATTTTCCGCCAGCGCTTTGAGATGACAGACAAGGAATTGGAAGAGCGAATCGAGTCTTATTATGACGGGGAAAATCTTTTCCGCTCTATCAAGATTCGGGGGGAATTTTCGCATATGCATGTGCGCATGATTCCTAAGTCAACACCAGATACCAAGTTTGCTGATGTCGCAACCCATCAACCGGAATATAGTCGTGACAATGTGTTGGGAACCATCGTTGGTTTCTGGACGCCAGAGATTTTCCATGGGGTCAGTGTGGCAGGCTATCATCTGCACTTCATTTCAGATGATTTGACTTTCGGTGGTCATGTCATGGACTTTGTCATCAAGGAAGGCATTATCGAGGTGGGAGCTGTTGACCAATTGGACCAACGTTTTCCCGTCCAAGACCGTCAATACTTGTTTGCTAAGTTCAATGTTGACGAGATGAGAAAAGATATTGAAAAGGCAGAATAGGAGAAGAAAATGACCATTCATATTATCATTACCATGGTGCTGTTGCTGGCTTTCTTGATAGGAAGCATTTGGTATGCAAAAAAGAAATACCAGATTAATCTAGCTGTCTTGGGTTTGGGGGCTGTCGCCTTCTTTGTCTCTTCACAGCTTTTGGAAAAACTGGTACATATCTTGGTTTTGCATCCTCAAAAAGACGGTAGTATTGCCCTCTTGCAAGATCATCCGCTTGTCTATATCATCTATGGCCTAGCCATGGCAGCATTTTTTGAGGAAACAGCTCGCCTTATTTTCTTCAAATGGATGGAGAAAAAGAGAAGTTTGGAAAAGGCAGACGCCTTGGCTTATGGATTGGGGCATGGTGGCTTGGAGTTGAGTTTCCTAGGTCTTACTAGTTTGCTTAATCTCTACTTCGTTCTCTCAGCAGTTCAAACGCAAAATCCACAGGTTATGCAATTGCTGTCTGAAAATATGTTGAAAACTATTCAGTCGCTATCAGACTGGCAGATTTATTTGCTTGGTTTTGAGAGAATCTTGGCGCTAGGTTTCCAATTACTATTGACTGTTTGGGTTTACCAAGCTGTTCGCCAGAAGAAATGGATTTATCTCCTAGCGGCCTATGGACTACATGCCTTCTTTGACCTGGCACCATCTCTTGCTCAAGTTGGCTGGTTGACCAATCCAGTCTTGGTTGAAGTTGTCCTAGCACTTGAACTTGTTCTGGTTGCCTATGGAACAAAGGCTATCTTTTGCAAAAAATCATAAAAAGAGGGGAAACCTCTTTTTTGTTTAAAAGAAGCCCAAGATTTTTTTAGGGTCGTCAAATGGTCTTAAAAATGGTATAATGGAATGAATTTTGTAAAAGGGAGAGTGTCATGTCAGTAAAAGAAAACATGCTTGAAATCTTAGAAGGGATTGATATCCGTTTTAAGGAACCCTTGCATAGCTATAGTTATACAAAAGTAGGTGGAGAGGCCGATTATTTGGTCTTTCCACGAAATCGTTTTGAGTTGGCTCGCGTTGTTAAATTTGCCAATCAAGAAAATATTCCTTGGATGGTTCTTGGAAATGCCAGCAACATTATCGTTCGTGACGGTGGGATTCGTGGATTTGTCATCTTGTGTGACAAGCTCAATAATGTTTCAGTTGATGGCTATACCATCGAAGCTGAAGCTGGTGCTAACTTAATTGAGACAACTCGCATTGCCCTTCGTCATAGTTTGACTGGCTTTGAGTTTGCTTGTGGTATTCCTGGAAGTGTCGGTGGTGCTGTCTTTATGAATGCAGGTGCCTATGGTGGTGAGATTGCCCACATCTTGCAGTCTTGTAAGGTCTTGACCAAGGATGGAGAAATCGAAACCTTGTCTGCCAAGGACTTGGCTTTTGGTTATCGCCACTCAGCCATTCAGGAGTCTGGTGCAGTTGTCTTGTCAGCTAAATTTGCCCTTGCTCCAGGAAGCCATCAGGTTATCAAGCAGGAAATGGACCGCTTGACGCACCTACGTGAACTCAAACAACCTTTGGAATACCCATCTTGTGGTTCGGTCTTTAAGCGTCCAGTAGGCCATTTTGCAGGTCAATTAATTTCAGAAGCTGGCTTGAAAGGCTATCGTATCGGTGGTGTTGAAGTGTCTGAAAAGCACGCAGGATTTATGATCAATGTCGCAGATGGAACGGCAAAAGACTACGAAGACTTGATTGAGTCTGTGATTGAAAAAGTCAAGGAACACTCAGGTATCACGCTTGAAAGAGAAGTCCGGATCTTGGGTGAAAGCAAGTAGGGCACTTTAGTTGAAAAGCTGCTGCTATATCATGGAAAGGGGGTGAAAGCCTATCGTTAGTGCAGAAGAATGTAGGCAGTTCAATCTCCTACACGAGGTAGTTGCGGCCTGACAGAGCCCTGATCTGTTAATCTATGAAAAAGAAGGAATAAATGACAATTGAAAAAACCAATTATTGAATTCAAAAACGTCTCTAAAGTTTTTGAAGACAGCAACACCAAGGTTCTCAAAGACATCAACTTTGAGTTGGAAGAAGGGAAATTCTACACCCTTCTAGGCGCATCTGGTTCAGGGAAATCAACCATCCTAAACATCATTGCAGGTTTACTGGATGCGACGACAGGAGATATCATGCTAGACGGTGTCCGAATTAATGATATCCCAACCAACAAGCGAGACGTCCATACGGTCTTCCAATCTTATGCCTTGTTCCCACATATGAATGTGTTTGAAAATGTTGCCTTTCCGCTCCGCTTGCGTAAGATTGACAAGAAAGAAATCGAGCAACGTGTTACTGAAGTTCTCAAGATGGTTCAGTTGGAAGGTTATGAAAAACGTTCCATCCGCAAACTTTCTGGAGGACAACGTCAGCGTGTGGCTATCGCCCGTGCTATCATCAACCAACCCCGTGTGGTTTTGCTGGACGAGCCTTTATCAGCGCTGGACTTGAAATTAAGAACAGACATGCAGTACGAACTGCGGGAACTGCAACAACGATTAGGCATTACCTTTGTCTTTGTCACTCACGATCAGGAAGAAGCTCTTGCCATGAGTGATTGGATTTTTGTCATGAATGACGGAGAGATTGTCCAGTCAGGAACACCTGTGGATATCTACGATGAGCCAATCAACCACTTTGTTGCTACCTTTATCGGGGAGTCAAATATCTTGCCAGGAACCATGATTGAGGACTACTTGGTTGAGTTTAACGGCAAACGCTTCGAAGCAGTCGATGGGGGGATGAAGCCAAATGAACCTGTTGAGGTTGTTATTCGTCCAGAGGACTTGCGGATTACCCTTCCTGAAGAAGGCAAGCTCCAAGTTAAGGTGGATACTCAGCTCTTCCGTGGGGTTCACTATGAAATTATCGCCTATGACGAACTTGGAAATGAATGGATGATCCACTCGACTCGTAAGGCCATCGTGGGTGAGGAAATTGGTCTGGACTTTGAACCAGAAGACATCCATATCATGCGTCTCAACGAAACCGAAGAAGAGTTCGATGCTCGTATCGAAGAATACGTGGAAATCGAAGAGCAAGAAGCAGGTTTGATCAATGCAATTGAGGAGGAAAGAGATGAAGAAAACAAGCTCTAAACTCTTTGTAGTGCCCTACATGCTCTGGATCGCCCTCTTTGTGTTGGCACCCTTGGTCTTGATTTTCGGACAATCCTTTTTCAATATTGAAGGACAATTCAGTTTAGAAAACTATAAATCTTACTTTGCGTCACAAAACTTGACCTACCTCAAAATGAGTTTCAATTCAGTGCTTTATGCAGGAATTGTGACCTTTGTGACCTTGCTTATCAGCTATCCGACAGCCCTCTTTTTGACCCGTCTCAAGCACCGTCAACTCTGGCTCATGCTGATTATCCTGCCTACCTGGATCAATTTGCTCCTTAAAGCCTATGCCTTTATCGGAATTTTTGGTCAAAATGGCTCCATTAATCAATTCTTGGAATTTATCGGAATTGGTTCACAACAGTTGCTTTTTACCGATTTCTCCTTTATCTTTGTCGCAAGCTACATCGAGCTTCCCTTTATGATATTGCCAATCTTTAATGTCTTGGATGATATGGACAACAATCTCATCAATGCCAGCTACGACCTCGGTGCGACCAAGTGGGAGACCTTCCGACATGTCATCTTCCCTCTGTCTATGAATGGTGTGCGAAGTGGAGTTCAGTCGGTCTTTATCCCCAGCTTGAGTCTCTTCATGCTGACCCGTTTGATTGGTGGGAACCGTGTTATTACGCTGGGAACGGCTATTGAACAGAATTTCCTAACCAATGACAACTACGGTATGGGTTCAACCATCGGTGTGATTCTCATCCTGACCATGTTCATTACCATGTGGGTGACTAAGGAAAGGAGAGAACGATGAAAAAATTTGCCAACCTTTATCTGGGACTGGTCTTTCTTGTCCTCTACCTGCCGATTTTTTACCTGATTGGTTATGCCTTTAACGCAGGCAACGACATGAATAGCTTTACAGGTTTTAGCTTGAGCCATTTTAAAACCATGTTTGGCGATGGTCGCCTTATGTTGATTGTGACTCAGACCTTTTTCTTAGCATTTTTATCAGCCTTGATAGCGACCATTATCGGGACTTTTGGTGCCATTTACATCTACCAGTCTCGTAAGAAATACCAAGAAGCCTTTCTATCACTCAATAATATCCTCATGGTTGCGCCTGATGTTATGATTGGTGCCAGCTTCTTGATTCTCTTTACCCAACTCAAGTTTTCACTTGGCTTTTTGACCGTTCTTTCTAGTCACGTAGCCTTCTCCATTCCTATCGTGGTCTTGATGGTTTTGCCTCGTCTTAAGGAAATGAACGGTGACATGATTCATGCGGCCTATGACCTTGGTGCCAGTCAATTTCAGATGTTCAAGGAAATCATGCTTCCTTACCTGACTCCGTCTATCATTGCAGGTTATTTCATGGCCTTCACCTATTCGTTAGATGACTTTGCCGTGACCTTCTTTGTGACGGGAAATGGCTTTTCAACCTTGTCAGTCGAGATTTACTCTCGTGCTCGTAAGGGGATTTCCTTAGAAATCAATGCCCTGTCTGCCCTTGTCTTTCTCTTTAGTATTATCCTAGTTGTTGGATATTACTTTATCTCACGTGAGAAGGAGGAGCAAGCATGAAAAAACTCTATTCATTTTTAGCAGGAATTGTAGCCATTATCCTCGTCTTGTGGGGAATTGCGACGCATCTAGACAGTAAAATCAATAGCCGAGATAGTCAAAAACTGGTCATTTACAACTGGGGTGACTATATCGATCCAGAACTTTTGGAGCAATTCACAGAAGAAACAGGCATCCAAGTCCAGTACGAGACTTTTGACTCCAATGAAGCCATGTATACCAAGATCAAGCAGGGTGGAACGACTTACGATATTGCCATTCCAAGCGAATACATGATTAACAAGATGAAGGACGAAGACCTCTTGGTACGGCTTGACTATTCAAAACTTGAAGGTCTTGAAAATATAGGACCAGAGTTCCTCAACCAGTCCTTTGACCCAGGCAATAAATTCTCCATTCCTTACTTCTGGGGAACACTGGGAATTATCTATAATGAAACAATGGTAGAGGAAGCGCCTGAGCATTGGGATGACCTCTGGAAACCAGAGTATAAGAACTCTATCATGCTCTTTGATGGGGCGCGTGAGGTGCTGGGACTAGGACTCAATTCCCTAGGCTACAGCCTCAACTCCAAGGATCCCCAGCAGTTGGAAGAGACAGTAGATAAGCTCTATAAATTGACGCCAAATATCAAGGCTATCGTTGCAGACGAGATGAAGGGCTACATGATTCAGAACAACGCTGCAATCGGCGTGACCTTCTCTGGTGAAGCCAGTCAAATGCTAGAAAAAAATGAAAATCTACGCTATGTGGTACCGACTGAGGCCAGCAACCTTTGGTTTGATAATATGGTCATTCCCAAAACAGTCAAAAACCAAGATGCCGCCTATGCCTTTATTAACTTTATGTTGAAACCCGAAAATGCCCTCAAAAATGCAGAGTATGTCGGTTATTCAACTCCAAACCTACCAGCTAAGGAACTGCTCCCAGAGGAGAAAAAAGAAGACAAGGCCTTCTATCCAGATGCTGAAACCATGAAACACCTAGAAGTTTATGAGAAATTTGACCATAAATGGACAGGCAAATACAGTGACCTCTTCCTTCAGTTTAAAATGTATCGGAAGTAGGAGTTAGCAGTCACGAAACGAATCAGTAAAGCTGGTTCGTTTTTTTATGTAAAAGGCAATTTTTTAACTGTATATTTTTCTATTCTGGTTGCTTATTTTTTAGCCTAGTAGTATACTAATCTTAACCTTACAGAAAGCGGTAACAAAAAATGAAGATATCTACTTTTTCAAAAAAAGTTATTGGCCAACCTTTTTGATTGTTGACGAAACAATTATACTATTCCATTTAAAGGATGGCTTGGATCGACAATACCTAACAACTGATTCCATACATTTGGTGATAGGGTTCTTTATATTTGCAAATATTTTCGTAGCTATCTTTAACAATTCAAAACTTTGGAATAAAAGTTGGGATAAAAAGAGTGATAGCAGTAAGAAAAAATATATTCTGAAAAAGTAATCTGAGATGTAGGTAATGGGTTATTTAAATGGGAATGATTTCCAGTTGACGCAAGCTTAAAAAAACGATATAATAAGAAAGTTGAGATTTGATTTTCAGTTGTCTTAGTGCAGAGAAATGGCGGTGCTGCGAGCCATCTAAGCGAGGAAGTCATGCTACTCAATCATACAATTGCATAAGAACAAGAGAATGACAAGTTCATTGAATGAAGGTGGTACCGCGGTTTTTCGCCCTTCGTGATATGAGCTTGTCTTTTGATTTTTTGGAGGTGTTGATGAAAACATTTCTTGTCAAACAAAAGTTTCGTCTTGGAGGCGAACGCTTCGCTATCAAGGATGACAGGGGAGAAATTGCCTATCAGGTGGAGGGATCATTTTTTAAGATTCCCAAAACTTTTACCATCTATGATGCGACTGGTGAACAGGTTAGTCAGATCAGTAAAGAAATCTTGACCTTGCTTCCTCGTTTTGAGATTCAGCTTCGGGATGGCTCGAGTTTTGTCATTCGGAAGAAGTTGACCTTCTGGCGAGATAAGTATGAGTTTGATAATCTAGGTCTTCGTATCGAGGGCAATATCTGGGATTTGAATTTCAAATTGCTGGATGATTGCGATCATCTGATTGCGGAAATTAAGAAGGAACTCTTCCATCTGACTTCTACCTATACCGTAACGGTTCTTGAGGACGCTTATGCAGACCTAGTCATTTCCCTCTGTGTCGCGATTGACTATGTGGAAATGCTGGAAAGCCAATCACATTAAACAAGTAAATAAGGAGACAATATGAAACAACTATCTAGTGCACAAGTACGCCAAATGTGGCTTGATTTCTGGGCGACCAAAGGTCACTCAGTAGAACCATCAGTGAGCTTGGTTCCTGTAAATGATCCAACACTTTTGTGGATCAACTCTGGGGTAGCAACCCTTAAAAAATACTTTGACGGGACCATTATCCCTGAAAATCCACGTATTACCAATGCGCAAAAGGCTATCCGTACCAACGACATTGAAAACGTAGGGAAGACTGCACGTCACCATACCATGTTTGAAATGTTGGGGAACTTCTCTATCGGTGATTACTTCCGTGACGAAGCCATTACTTGGGCTTATGAGCTTTTGACAAGCCCTGAGTGGTTTGACTTCCCAGCTGAAAAACTTTACATGACCTACTATCCAGATGATAAAGATTCTTATAACCGCTGGATTGAAGTGGGAGTGGATCCAAGTCACTTGATTCCAATCGAGGACAACTTCTGGGAAATCGGTGCTGGGCCTTCTGGACCCGATACAGAGATTTTCTTTGACCGTGGAGAAGCTTTTGACCCAGAAAATATCGGTCTTCGCCTTCTTGCAGAAGATATTGAAAACGACCGTTATATCGAAATCTGGAACATCGTTTTGTCACAATTTAACGCAGACCCTGCTGTTCCTCGTAGCGAATACAAGGAATTGCCACACAAGAACATTGATACGGGCGCTGGTTTGGAGCGTTTGGTAGCGGTTATCCAAGGTGCTAAGACTAACTTTGAAACAGACCTTTTCATGCCAATCATTCGTGAAGTGGAGAAATTGTCTGGTAAGGTTTATGACCAAGATGGCGATAACATGAGCTTCAAGGTCATCGCTGACCACATTCGTTCATTGTCATTTGCCATCGGTGATGGTGCCCTTCCAGGAAATGAAGGTCGTGGTTACGTCCTTCGTCGTCTTCTCCGTCGTGCTTCTATGCATGGTCAAAAATTGGGAATCAACGAGCCTTTCCTTTACAAACTGGTCCCAACTGTTGGAAAAATCATGGAAAGCTACTACCCAGAAGTGCTTGAAAAACGTGACTTTATCGAAAAAATCGTTAAGAGCGAAGAAGAGTCATTTGCTCGTACCCTTCACTCTGGTCAACACTTTGCCCAAGGCATCGTAGCAGACTTGAAAGAAAAAGGTCAATCTGTCATTGCTGGTCAAGATGTATTCAAACTTTATGACACTTATGGATTCCCAGTTGAATTGACTGAAGAAATCGCTGAAGAAGCTGGTATGACTGTAGACCGTGAAGGTTTTGAAGCAGCCATGAAAGAACAGCAAGAACGAGCACGTGCGTCAGCTGTCAAGGGTGGCTCAATGGGTATGCAAAATGAAACCCTTCAAAACATCACTGTAGAAAGTGTCTTCAACTACAATGCTAGCCAATTGTCTTCTAAATTGGTAGCTATCGTGGCTGACAATGCAGAAGTAGAAGCTGTGTCAGAAGGAACTGCCTCACTTATCTTTGCGGAAACGCCATTCTACGCTGAAATGGGTGGACAGGTAGCTGACCATGGACAAATCTTGGATGAGGCTGGTTCAGTTGTGGCTACTGTGACCAATGTTCAAAAAGCACCAAACGGACAAGCTCTTCATACTGTTGAAGTTCTTGCACCACTTGCTTTGAACCAAGAATACACTTTGGCAATTGATACAAATCGTCGTCACCGTGTTATGAAAAACCACACTGCGACTCACTTGCTCCATGCGGCTCTTCACAATATCCTTGGCAGCCATGCAACTCAGGCAGGTTCGCTTAATGAAGTAGAATTCCTTCGCTTTGACTTTACCCACTTCCAAGCAGTAACTGCTGAAGAATTGCGTGCCATTGAACAGCAAGTCAACGAGAAAATCTGGGAAGCTCTTGAAGTTAAGACAGTTGAAACGGATATTGACACTGCTAAAGAAATGGGAGCGATGGCTCTCTTTGGTGAGAAATATGGTAAAGAAGTTCGTGTTGTTACTATTGGTGACTACTCTATCGAGCTTTGTGGTGGTACCCACGTTGGCAACACTTCTGAAATTGGTCTCTTCAAAATTGTCAAAGAAGAAGGAATCGGTTCAGGAACTCGCCGTATCTTGGCAGTGACTGGTAAGGAAGCCTTTGAAGCCTACCGTGAACAAGAGGACGCTCTTAAAGCTGTCGCAGCAACCTTGAAAGCACCTCAAGTCAAGGAAGTCCCTCACAAGGTAGAAGGACTCCAAGAACAACTTCGTCAGCTTCAAAAAGAAAATGCTGAGTTGAAAGAAAAAGCCGCAGCTGCAGCCGCAGGCGATATCTTCAAGGACGTTAAGGAAGTCAATGGTCACCGTTATATCGCTAGCCAAGTGTCTGTATCAGATGCCGGTGCGCTTCGTACTTTTGCGGACAACTGGAAACAAAAAGACTACTCTGATCTTCTTGTCCTTGTTGCTGCTATCGGTGACAAAGTCAATGTCCTTGTAGCAAGTAAGACAAAAGACCTTCATGCAGGAAACCTTGTCAAAGAATTGGCACCAATCGTCGATGGACGTGGTGGTGGTAAACCAGACATGGCCATGGCAGGAGGAAGCAACCAAGCTAAGATCCAAGAATTGTTGGATGCAGTAGCAGGTAAATTATAAGACAATAAAGATCTATCCATTTGGGTAGATCTTTTTGTGAATGCAAAAAAGCCAAATCCGCTTGGACCTGGCTTGAATATTATGAACTATTAAATAGTATTGGCTGCCCAGACACTTACCGAAGCAGCTGAGACAGGGAATTGTCCATAACCTTCCTCATCAATTGTAACTTGACCTTGGTGGTTTTCAAGTAAATCTACGAAGGTTTGGTTAGCCCATTCTTGGCCGACAAACATTGATTTGCTGTTTTCTTGGTCATTTGAGATAAGGACTGCGATTGGGGATTGATTTTCAGCACCTGAACGTACCCAACCGATACAGTTAGCATCATCAAAGTAGTCATTTTGTTCCCCATAGGCTAAATCTTTTCGGATGGCTAGGAGGCGGTCAAGGACTTCTTTGAAATCTTGTTGAGCATATTGCCCTGAAATCCCATAGTAGTCGCCGTAAAAGACACATGGAAGGCCATTTTGGCGTAACAGAATGAGAGCATAGGCTGCTGGTTTGAACCATTCTTCAACGGTAGACTCAAGAGCCTGACCACGTTGGGTATCGTGGTTATCGACAAAGGTTACAGCCTTGTCAGGTTTGAGTTCAACCAAGCTATCTGTAAAAATACCACGAAGGTCATAGTTTGCGCCAGCTTGACTGGCTTCAAAGAGATTCTGGTGGAGACGGACATCGACAAGGTCAAAGCGTTCTTCTGTCTTTTCAAGGTAGTCTAGATTGGCTTCCTTGTCTGGATTCCAAAATTCACCAAAAACATAGAAATCCTCACCGTATTTTTCCTTCATATCACGGATGAAATTGCCCATAAAGAAGGAGTCGATGTGCTTAACTGCATCCAAACGGAAACCAGCTACACCAGTGGTTTCCATGAACCAGTCAGCCCAGTCATAGATGTTTTGGATGACTTCAGGATGTTTAAAGTCTAGGTCGGCATACATGAGGTAGTCATAGTTACCGTTTTCGTTATCGACCAATTCCTCGTTAGCCCAGCCCTTGTTATCCCCTTGGATTAGATAAATCCCAGACTTACGGCGTTTTGCATCATAGTCAGTACCGGTGAAGTGGTACCAGTGCCAGTGGAAGTCATTGTAGGTATCTTGGCGACCATCGAAGGTAAAGCTAGTCCAGCCGTTGATTGTGAAGGGTTCTCCGAGTTCGACTGTACGGTCAACAGGATCCACCTCAATAACCTGAAAGGCTTCCATGTGATCAGCAGCAGCCTTGTGGTTGAGAACTACATCAGCCATAGGTTGAATTCCCTGTGCTTTTAGAGTTTGAATGGCTTGAAGATAGTCTTCTTTAAAACCATACTTGGTGCGGACAGTTCCTTTTTGGTTAAACTCTCCAAGGTCAAATAAGTCATAGACCCCATAGCCGACATCTTTTTCATTGGTCGCCTTGAAGGCTGGGGGCATCCAGACGTGGCTAATCCCCAGATCAGCTAGGTGTGGAGCATCTTCAGCTAGACGCGTCCAGTGCTGACCGTCGTGGGGCAGATACCATTCAAAGTATTGCATGAGTGTTTGATTTTGCATGATGTTTCCTCTTACTTGTCAATCTTGTTCTTTATTCTATCATAAAGTATTGGTTAGCGCCAACGTTTGCATAAGATAGAAGGAAACTATTTTAACTACTTAAAATAAAGTATTGATTTTTTTGTATCAAAGTGCTAGTATAATAGTATGTAATATAGATAAAGATAGGAGTCATCCCATGATTGAATTTCAAAATGTTAGTAAGTTGTATGGTGATAAAGAGGCTTTGAGCAATCTCAATTTGCAGATTGAAAATGGGGAGATTATGGGCTTGATTGGCCATAATGGGGCTGGAAAATCGACCACTATAAAATCCCTAGTCAGTATCATTTCACCCAGCAGTGGTCGTATTTTGGTAGATGGTCAGGATTTATCGGAAAATCGCTTGGCGATCAAACGAAAGATTGGCTACGTAGCAGACTCGCCTGACTTATTTTTACGCTTAACAGCCAATGAATTTTGGGAATTGATCGCCTCATCCTATGATCTGACTAGCTCTGACTTGGAGACTAGTCTAGCTAGGCTATTGAGTGTTTTTGATTTTGCTGAAAACCGCTATCAGGTTATTGAAACCCTTTCTCACGGAATGCGTCAGAAAGTCTTTGTCATCGGAGCACTCTTGTCTGATCCCGATATTTGGGTTTTGGACGAACCCTTGACTGGTTTGGATCCCCAGGCTGCCTTTGATTTGAAGCAAATGATGAAGGAACATGCACAAAAAGGCAAGACAGTCTTGTTTTCAACCCATGTCCTAGAGGTAGCTGAGCAAGTCTGTGATCGGATTGCTATTTTGAAAAAGGGGCATTTGATCTATTGTGGTAAGGTAGAGGACTTGAGAAAAGACCACCCAGACCAGTCTTTGGAAAGTATCTACCTTAGCCTTGCTGGTAGAAAAGAGGAGGTTTCAGATGCGTCTCAAGGTCATTAAAAAATTAGTTGATATCAATATCCTCTATTCATCTCAAGAAGCGAATCTGGCTAACCTACGAAAGAAGCAGGCTAAGAATCCTGGGAAAAAAGTAAATGTTTCCGCTAGAGTCCTAAGTTCTTACATTTTTTCTAGTCTCTTGATGCTATTAATGTTTATAAATATAGCCTTTCGTTTTCCTTTTGATGAAATGCCAAGTTTTTTTAGTAGCATGGTTGCTATTTTACTGGTGCTTGCCTTTTCAACTTCTTTCACTGCATTTTACAATGTCTTTTATGAGAGTAAGGACCTGGCCTCCTATAGGCCCTATGCCTTTAAAGAATCAGAGATTATAATCGCTAAAGGCCTGTCTGTCCTCTTGCCAGCTCTAGCTGGAATTGTACCAATCCTAGCTTATTTTCTAGTCCTCTATATTAGGCTAGCTCCTTCTCTGTGGTTGGGTTTGCCTTTGATGCTGCTGTCCTTGGCCTTATTATTTGTCTCTGTTACTTTAGTGATGGTAGTGGCAGTACATTTCTTGGCTCAGACTAGGGTCTTCAGAAAGTATCAGTCTATTTTTGCCAATGTGATGATTGGAATAGGAGTTCTCATACCTTTAATATTTGTCCTCTTTCTACAGTCGACTTTTGGAAGTATTGTTGACAAAGTTAGAGACATTCCATTTCTCCTTTATCCTCTTCATATCTTTTACAAAATAGCAGTGGCTCCTTTTTCGACGGAAGCCATCCTGGGTCTGCTCGCTTGGATAGCTTTAACTGTTTTCTTGCTTTACCTGACCAAAAAGAAGGTTTTTCCTCATTTTTATGACGTTATCCTGCTTAATAGTGAGGAGAAGGTCAAGAAAGAACGTCGCAATAAGGAGAGAATTTCAACTACTAATAAAAAGGGCTTTTTCCGTATGGTTTTACGCTACCACCTCACCCTCTTGGGACAGGGAACTGGCGTGGTCACAGTGCTTTTTACAAGTGCTTTTCTTCCTTATCTCATGATGATTGGTCTGATTTCCAAAATCCGAGATTCTCAGATAGTTCCAGACATTCATCCTCCATACTGGTTACCCTTGTTTTTTATAGCTCTCTTTATAGCTCTTGTCAATAACAATATCACCAGTCTGCATTCAATTGCCTTGTCCTTGGAGAGAGAAAATGTTGATTTTCTGAAGAGTTTACCCTTTGACTTTGCTCGTTATGTGAAAGTGAAATTTTGGATTATATTTGCTGTCCAGTCCTTTTTACCAGTTCTGACTTTACTTGGCCTTTCTCTATATCTAGGCTTGCCTATCCTTTCGATAATTTACCTTATTGTGGCCTGGATCTTTGCAAGTGTCATCCTTTCTTGCCACCATTACCTTAAGGACGTTAAAAATCTGTCAACCAATTGGAGTAACATTACGGACCTGGTGAACCGTTCAAATCGTATAGTAGCAATTGTTTTGATTTTGGTTTATAGTGTGATCTTAATGGTCCTTGTAATAGGGAGCTTATTCTTGGTTCGGTCTCTCTCCCCTATCCTTGCCATCAGCTTGGGAGTAGGAGTTCTTATCCTCTTGCTTGCTCTTGCTATTTTTGGCTATCATTACTACCTGTCACGCATATTGACAGAAATAGAAAAAAGATGAGATAGTTGGTCGCTTGCTTGACAAATTTTATAAAAAGAAATGAATCTGAGCAAAAACCCACTTCTAACTATCAAAAAACGAGTATTTCCGTAGATGGATATACTCGTTTTTCTATGCCATTTTTCTTATCATAAAAACAAAACGGCTAGTAATGTATAACAATGTATAAATCCTACAGCATCAATTGCTTAAATTTTGGACTAGATTTTATCTATGATGTTTTGAAGATTAATGGAGTTTGAGATGTTTGCTATTTATGGATAGTGTACAAAGTAAATTGTTACTGGCGAGCTCTCTCATGCTTCTGGGTTTGCCTTTCATCTAGTTATTCTTATAAAAAGCCGTTTTATACTCAATGAAAATCAAAGAGCAAACTAAGAAGCTAGCCTCAGGTTGCTCAAAGCACCGCTTTGAGGTTGCAGATAAAGCTGACGTAGTTTGAAGAGTATTAAACTAATTTCCACTTTGGTGAGTCAAGTGGAAGTTACTTTGAGAAGTTACCGAAATAATTCCTATTTGTAAAACTCTGATAAGTCTTGGCTGATTTTGGAGAAATATGGTATAATTTTCCTTATGGAAAAGATTATCATTACAGCAACTGCTGAAAGTATTGAACAAGTTAAACAACTGCTCGAAGCTGGCGTAGACCGTATCTATGTTGGTGAGAAAGATTTTGGCCTTCGTCTACCAACAACCTTTAGTCATGACCAATTGCGTGAAATCGCTAAGCTGGTTCATGATGCTGGTAAGGAATTGATCGTTGCAGTTAATGCCCTCATGCACCAAGATATGATGGACCGTATCAAGCCTTTCTTAGATTTCTTGGAAGAAATCAAGACAGACTACATTACGATTGGGGATGCAGGTGTCTTTTACGTAGTCAATCGCGATGGTTATTCATTTAAGACCATCTACGATGCTTCAACCATGGTAACAAGCAGTCGTCAGATTAACTTCTGGGGACAAAAGGCTGGCGCATCTGAGGCTGTTTTGGCGCGTGAAATTCCATCAGCTGAACTTTTCAAAATGCCAGAGATTTTGGAAATTCCTGCCGAAGTTTTGGTGTACGGTGCTAGTGTTATCCATCATTCTAAACGTCCGCTCTTACAAAACTACTATAACTTTACGCATATCGATGATGAAAAGACTCGCAAGCGTGACCTCTTCTTGGCTGAACCAAGTGATCCTGAGAGCCATTACTCTATTTTTGAAGACAATCATGG
The DNA here is from genome assembly GCF_051106265.1 of Streptococcus sp. KHUD_015. Lineage (GTDB taxonomy): Bacteria > Bacillota > Bacilli > Lactobacillales > Streptococcaceae > Streptococcus. The sequence goes on along the minus strand of NZ_CP193665.1, from coordinate 1,412,625 downwards.
GACCCACATCTTTGCTAACAATGACCTTGATTTGATGACCAAATTGACAGAATTGGTAGAGCATGGTTTCACTCACTGGAAACTAGAAGGGCTCTACACTCCTGGTCAGAACTTTGTTGAGATTGCAAAACTCTTTATCCAAGCGCGTAGCTTGATCCAAGAGGGTAACTTTAGCCATGACCAAGCCTTCTTGCTAGATGAAGAAGTTCGCAAGTTACATCCTAAAAACCGTTTCCTTGATACAGGATTTTATGACTACGATCCTGACATGGTTAAATAAAGTAAACGATTCGTTGAGAGAAGGAAGATTTAAAATTTCTTCTCTCAGTTTTTTGTATTTCTTCACTATTTCAAAAAATCAGTAGGCTAGGATGCTCTATTTGTTGGGATTTTTAAGCTAAGTAGTGTCCATGAGTTTGAAAATTATCCCATGTTTGCAGGTGCCAAATGGCCCTTTTTTTGGTATAATTTTTTATAATGAAAACGATTGGTAATCGCTATGTTGTGGTGGATTTAGAGGCAACTAGCACAGGTAGTAAGGCTAAAATTATCCAAGTGGGAATTGTCGTGATTGAGGACGGAAAAATCGTCGATCACTATACGACGGATGTCAATCCACATGAACCCTTAGATGCTCATATCAAAGAACTGACAGGATTAACAGACCAACGTCTGGCGCAAGCACCTGATTTTTCGCAAGTTGCCAGAAAAATCTTTGACTTGGTGAAGGATGGAATTTTTGTAGCTCATAATGTTCAGTTTGATGCCAATCTCTTGGCGGAAAATTTATTTTTTGAAGGCTATGAACTAAGAAATCCTCGTGTTGACACGGTCGAATTGGCCCAGGTCTTTTTCCCTGAACTGGAAAAATATAGCTTGCCTATTTTGTGCCGGGAATTAGGAATTTCTCTAAAACACGCCCATACAGCCCTTTCAGATGCCCAAGCTACAGCAGAATTACTCTTATTTCTACGGGAAAAGATGGCCCAACTTCCTAAAGGACTCCTGGAACGCTTGCTGGAAATGGCTGATGCCCTCCTATACGAGTCCTACCTGGTTATTGAAGAAATTTATCGTAGCCAATCTATCCTGAGTTCTCCAGACTTGGTCCAAGTTCAAGGACTGTATTTCAAGAAAACTGGAGCTCCCCTGGAGCCACGAAAACTATCCCAAGATTTTTCTAAAAATATTTCTCTGTTGAACCTTGAAGTGAGGGAGGAGCAAGAAAGTTTTGCTAAAGAGGTTGGCTTACTATTGAAAGATGATCCTGTCTCATTAATTCAAGCACCGACAGGAATTGGGAAAACCTATGGCTATCTCTTACCCGCTTTATCTCAAGTGAAAGAGCGACAAATTGTTCTTAGTGTTCCGACAAAGATTCTTCAAAAACAAATCATGGAAGAAGAAAGTAAACATCTCAAGGAAGTCTTCCATATAGATATTCATTCTTTAAAGGGACCACACAATTATCTGAAGCTGGATGCCTTTTATCGTTCCTTGCAGGAAAATGATGAAAATCGCTTATTTAGACGCTTTAAAATGCAACTCTTGGTCTGGCTGACAGAGACAGAAACCGGGGATTTGGATGAAATCGGGCAACTCTACCGTTACCAACATTTTCTAACAGACCTTCGTCATGATGGGAATTTATCATCCAAGAGCTTATTTGTGACGGAAGATTTTTGGAAACGTAGTCAAGAAAGGGCACAAGCTTGCAAGCTTTTAGTGACTAATCATGCCTATCTTGTAACTAGACTTGAAGATAATCCTGAATTTGTCAGTGACCGTTTATTGATTATTGATGAAGTCCAAAAAGTTTTGTTGGCTCTAGAAAATCTGCTTCAAGAGACCTACGATATCCAGTCTATTGTCGATTTGCTTGATAAGGCTTTAGTAGGAGAAGAAAACAGGGTTCAACAACGAATACTAGAAAGTATTCGCTTTGAGTGCCTCTACTTGATAGAACAATTTCAGTCTGGCAAATCTAGGAAAAATATCTTAGAGTCTCTGGCCAATCTCCATCAGTATTTTTCAGAATTAGAGGTAGAAGGCTTTGAGGAACTGGTTCACTATTTTACGGCTGAGGGTGATTACTGGCTTGAAGCAACTGAAACGAGTCAAAAGAAAATTCAAATTTCTTCTACGAAATCAGGCCGTATTCTTCTATCTTCCTTAGTGCCTGATTCATGTCAAGTCTTGGGAGTGTCGGCCACTCTTGAGATTAGTCAGAGGGTTTCTTTGGCAGATCTTTTGGGTTATCCTGAAGCTAAATTTGTTAAGATTGAAGCTGGTAAAAAACAGGATCAAGAAGTGGTCTTGGTCAAAGATTTCCCTCTAGTAACAGAAACTTCCTTAGAAGTCTATGCCAAGGAGGTAGCTGATTTGCTGATGGATGTTCAAGCTTTCCAGCAACCGATTTTGGTTCTCTTTACTGCCAAAGACATGCTTCTAGCAGTATCGGATTTACTTCCAGTTAGCCATCTGGCCCAGTATAAAAATGGGGATGTTCATCAACTGAAGAAACGTTTTGAAAAAGGTGAACAACAAATCCTGCTTGGTGCAGCAAGTTTCTGGGAAGGAGTCGATTTTTCAAGTCATCCTTTTGTGATTCAGGTGGTACCGAGACTTCCTTTCCAAAATCCCCAAGAGCCCTTGACGAAAAAGATCAATCAGGAACTAATTCAAGAAGGGAAAAATGCCTTTTATGATTATCAATTGCCCATGGCCATTATTCGTTTAAAACAGGCTTTGGGAAGAAGTATGAGACGCGAACACCAACGTTCCTTAACTCTTATTTTGGATAGGAGAATTGTCGGAAAGCGATATGGCAAACAAATAGTAGCATCTCTATCAAAAGAAGCGACTGTTAAAACCGTCTCTCAATCCGAAGTTGATGAGACTATTGATGAATTTTTAAATGAACTTTGATAAATAGTATTGTATGAAAGTATAAGGTTAGTATATATGAAACGTTCTCTCGACTCTAGAGTCGATTATAGTTTGCTATTGCCAGTATTTTTTCTACTGGTTATTGGCGTGGTGGCTATCTATATAGCTGTTAGTCATGATTATCCAAATAATATTTTGCCCATTTTAGGGCAGCAGGTCGCCTGGATTGCCTTGGGGCTTGTGATTGGTTTTATCGTCATGCTCTTTAATACAGAATTTCTTTGGAAAGTGACCCCTTTTCTATATATGTTAGGTTTGGGACTCATGGTCTTGCCGATCGTCTTTTATAATCCAAGCCTAGTGGCATCAACGGGTGCTAAAAACTGGGTATCAATAAATGGCATTACTTTGTTCCAACCGTCAGAATTTATGAAGATATCCTATATTCTCATGTTGGCTCGTGTCATTGTCCAATTTACAAAGAAACATAAGGAATGGCAACGTACAGTACCTTTGGACTTTTTATTAATTTTTTGGATGATTGTCTTTACCATTCCAGTCCTAGTTCTTTTGGCACTTCAAAGTGACTTGGGGACGGCTTTGGTTTTTGTAGCCATTTTCTCAGGAATCGTCTTACTATCAGGAGTTTCTTGGAAAATTATTATTCCAGTATTTGTGACTGCTGTAACAGGAGTTGCTGGATTCTTAGCCATTTTTATCAGTAAGGGTGGCCGGGCTTTTCTCCATCAATTGGGGATGCCGACCTACCAAATCAATCGTATCTTGGCTTGGCTCAATCCATTCGACTTTGCCCAAACAACCACTTACCAACAGGCTCAAGGGCAGATTGCCATTGGGAGTGGTGGCTTATTTGGTCAAGGTTTTAATGCTTCGAATCTGCTTATTCCAGTTCGTGAGTCGGATATGATTTTCACGGTGATCGCAGAAGATTTTGGCTTTATTGGCTCTGTCCTTGTTATCGCCCTTTACCTCATGCTCATTTACCGTATGTTGAAGATTACTCTCAAATCAAATAACCAGTTCTACACCTATATTTCCACAGGTTTGATTATGATGTTACTCTTCCACATCTTTGAGAACATCGGAGCTGTGACGGGCTTGCTTCCTTTGACTGGGATTCCTCTGCCTTTTATTTCGCAAGGGGGATCGGCTATTATCAGTAACTTGATTGGTGTTGGTTTGCTTTTATCGATGAGTTACCAGACTAATCTAGCTGAAGAAAAGAGTGGAAAAGTCCGATTCAAGCGGAAAAAGGTTGTATTAAAACGAATCAAATAAGGAGAAAATCATGGATAAAGTAGCAGTTATGTTAGCTCAGGGCTTTGAAGAAATTGAAGCTTTGACAGTTGTGGATGTTTTGCGTCGGGCAAATATCACTTGTGATATGGTTGGTTTTGAAGAGCAAGTGACGGGTTCACATGCAATCCAAGTCACAGCAGATCGTGTCTTTGATGGTGATTTATCAGATTATGACATGATTGTCCTTCCTGGAGGGATGCCTGGTTCTGCACATTTGCGTGATAATCAGGCCTTGATTCAAGAATTGAAAAGCTTCGAGCAAGAAGGAAAGAAACTGGCAGCCATTTGTGCGGCTCCAATTGCCCTCAATCAAGCAGGGGTATTGAAAAATAAGAAGTTTACTTGTTATGATGGTGTTCAAGAGCAAATCCTTGATGGTCAATATGTCAAGGAAACAGTAGTGGTAGATGGTAATTTGACAACCAGTCGAGGTCCCTCGACAGCCCTTGCCTTTGCCTACGAGTTGGTAGAGCAATTAGGAGGAGACGCAGAGGGGTTACGAACTGGAATGCTCTATCGAGATGTCTTTGGTAAAAATCAATAAAACGGGAGTTAACCTCTCGTTTTTTTATGTGGAAAACTCAGGGAAATCATCGCTTTTTTAACGAAAAAATGGTATAATGAAAGCTATGAAATATCACGATTATATCTGGGATTTAGGTGGAACTTTACTGGATAATTATGAAACTTCAACAGCTGCATTTGTTGAAACATTGGCACTGTATGGTATCAGACAAGACCATGATAGTGTCTATCAAGCTTTAAAGGTTTCTACTGATTTTGCAATTGAGACATTCGCTCCCAACTTAGAGCATTTTTTAGAAAAGTACAAGGAAAATGAAGCCAGAGAGCTTGAACACCCGATTTTGTTTGATGGAGTTGCTGACTTATTGGAGGACATTTCAAATCAAGGTGGGCGTCATTTTTTGGTCTCTCATCGAAATGATCAGGTCTTGGAAATTTTAGAAAAAACCTCCATAGCAGCTTATTTTACGGAAGTAGTGACTTCTAACTCAGGCTTTAAGAGAAAACCAGATCCTGAGTCTATGATTTATTTAAGAGAGAAGTATCAGATTGATTCTGGGCTTGTCATTGGTGATCGGCCGATTGATATCGAAGCAGGTCAAGCTGCAGGACTAGCTACCCACTTGTTTACCAGTATCGTGAATTTAAGACAAGTATTAGACATGTAAGAAAAAGGAATAAGATGACAGAAGAAATCAAAAATCTGCAGGCACAAGATTATGATGCCAGTCAAATTCAAGTTTTAGAGGGCTTAGAGGCTGTTCGTATGCGTCCAGGGATGTATATCGGGTCAACCTCAAAAGAAGGTCTTCACCATCTAGTCTGGGAAATCGTTGATAACTCAATTGACGAGGCCTTGGCAGGATTTGCAAGCCAAATTCAAGTCTTTATTGAGCCAGATGATTCGATTACTGTTGTCGATGATGGACGTGGGATTCCAGTCGATATTCAGGAAAAAACAGGCCGACCTGCCGTGGAAACTGTCTTTACTGTTCTGCACGCTGGAGGAAAGTTTGGCGGTGGCGGCTATAAGGTCTCAGGTGGTCTTCACGGAGTGGGGTCTTCAGTAGTTAATGCCCTTTCCACTCAGTTAGACGTTCATGTCCACAAAAACGGTAAAATTCATTACCAAGAATACCGTCGTGGTCATGTTGTTGCAGACCTTGAGGTGGTTGGAGATACGGATAGAACTGGAACAACAGTTCACTTCACACCAGACCCAGAAATCTTCACTGAAACAACAACCTTTGATTTTGATAAATTAAACAAACGCATCCAAGAATTGGCCTTTCTAAATCGTGGTCTTCGAATCTCTATCACAGATAAGCGTGAAGGTTTGGAACAAACCAAGCATTACCATTATGAAGGTGGGATTGCTAGTTACGTTGAGTATATCAATGAGAACAAGGATGTTATCTTTGAGACACCAATCTATACAGACGGTGAGATGGATGATATCACAGTTGAAGTAGCCATGCAGTACACAACGGGTTACCATGAAAATGTCATGAGTTTCGCCAACAATATTCATACCCATGAAGGTGGAACGCATGAACAAGGTTTCCGTACAGCCTTGACACGTGTCATCAACGATTATGCTCGTAAGAATAAGTTACTAAAAGACAATGAAGACAATTTAACAGGGGAAGATGTTCGTGAAGGATTAACTGCAGTTATTTCAGTTAAACACCCAAATCCACAGTTTGAAGGACAAACTAAGACCAAACTGGGGAATAGCGAAGTGGTCAAGATTACCAATCGTCTCTTCAGTGATGCCTTCTCCGATTTCCTCATGGAAAATCCACAGATTGCCAAACGTATCGTGGAAAAAGGGATTTTAGCTGCCAAGGCTCGTGTGGCTGCCAAGCGTGCGCGTGAAGTAACTCGTAAAAAATCTGGTTTGGAAATTTCCAACCTTCCAGGGAAACTAGCAGACTGTTCTTCTAACAATCCTGCTGAAACAGAACTCTTCATCGTCGAAGGAGACTCAGCTGGTGGATCAGCCAAATCTGGTCGAAACCGTGAATTTCAGGCTATCCTTCCAATTCGCGGTAAGATTTTGAACGTTGAAAAGGCAAGTATGGATAAAATTCTAGCCAACGAAGAAATTCGTAGTCTTTTCACAGCGATGGGAACTGGATTTGGTGCAGAATTCGATGTTTCAAAAGCCCGTTACCAAAAGCTCGTTTTGATGACCGATGCCGATGTCGATGGAGCCCATATTCGTACTCTTCTTCTAACCTTGATTTATCGTTATATGAAACCAATCCTAGAAGCTGGTTATGTTTATATTGCCCAACCTCCAATCTATGGTGTCAAGGTTGGAAGCGAGATTAAAGAATATATCCAGCCAGGAGCGGATCAAGAAATTAAACTCCAAGAAGCCTTGGCCCGCCATAGTGAAGGACGTGCCAAACCAACCATTCAGCGTTATAAGGGTCTAGGTGAAATGGACGACCATCAGTTATGGGAAACAACCATGGATCCCGAACATCGCTTGATGGCCAGAGTTTCTGTGGATGATGCTGCAGAAGCAGATAAAATCTTTGATATGTTGATGGGGGATCGAGTAGAGCCTCGTCGTGAGTTTATCGAAGAAAATGCTGTCTATAGTACACTTGATGTCTAAAAAGTAGGGAGAAGTAGTTCCCTTGGTCTAAAAAATATGATATAATCGTTACGATTGTTTCAAGTAAAAAAGGAGTTTAATATGTCTGCTAGCCTAGTAATTTATTTAATAATTGCAGTTGCAGTTTTATTGGTCATTGCCTATGCTATCGCAATCTATGTAAGGAAGCGCAATGAAAGTAAATTAGCAATTTTAGAAGAGAAAAAAGAAGAGCTTTATAATCTTCCGGTTAATGATGAAGTTGAAGCTGTAAAAAATATGCACTTGATTGGACAAAGTCAGGTGACTTTCCGTGAATGGAACCAAAAATGGGTTGACCTATCTCTTAACTCTTTTGCAGATATCGAAAATAATCTTTTCGAGGCAGAAGGCTATAACAACTCATTCCGTTTTTTCAAAGCCAGTCATCAAATTGATCAAATTGAGAGCCAAATTACCTTGATTGAAGAAGATATTGCGGCAATTCGCAATGCCTTGGCAGATTTGGAGAAACAAGAGTCTAAAAATAGTGGACGTGTTCTTCATACCTTGGACTTGTTTGAAGAGTTGCAACACCGAGTTGCTGATCATTCTGAAGAATATGGCCAAGGTTTGTCTGAAATCGAAAAACAATTGGAAAATATCCAATCAGAGTTTTCTCAGTTTGTAACTTTAAATTCGTCTGGAGATCCAGTAGAAGCAGCTGTGATTTTGGATAATGCTGAAAATCATATCTTGGCTTTAACGCATATTGTTGATCGTATACCAGCAATTGTAGCAACATTATCTAAAGACCTACCAGATCAACTAGAAGATTTAGAAGATGGCTACCGTAAGCTTTTAGATGCTAATTATCATTTTGCTGAAACGGATATTGAAGCGCGTTTCCAACTGCTTTATGAAGCTCTCAAGAAAAATCATGAGAATATTGCGAAACTAGAATTGGATAATGCAGAGTACGAAAATACTCAAATCCAAGAAGAGATTAATGCACTTTATGATATCTTTACAAGAGAAATTGCGGCACAGAAAGTAGTAGAAGGTTTAGTAGCAACACTTCCTACTTATCTGCAGCACATGAAGGAAAATAATGCTTTATTGATAGAAGACATTGAGCGTTTGAGTAAAAACTATTTACTTTCTGAGTCGGATGCAAGTCATGTTCGTCGTTTACAGTCCGAATTAGAAAGCTTTGAGACTGCTATTATTGAAGCGATTTCGGATCAGGATGAAGCAACTCAAGCATATTCAATTCTTGAAGAAAAACTTGAATCTCTGCAGGAAAATCTTAAAGAGATTGAAGATGAACAAATTGCAGTTAGTGAGCGTCTCGCACGAGTTGAGAAAGATGATATCAATGCACGTCAAAAAGCAAATGTATATGTTAATCGTCTCCATACAATCAAGAGATATATGGAAAAACGGAACCTACCTGGTATTCCACAAACTTTCTTGAAGTTATTCTTTACAGCAAGTAATAATACGGAAGATCTAATGGCTGAATTAGAGCAAAACTTAGTCAATATAGAATCAGTTAACCGTATTCTTGAAATTGCAACGAAGGATATGGAAGAGCTTGAGGCGGAAACTTATAATATTGTACAGTATGCAACCTTGACAGAGCAACTTTTACAATATTCTAACCGCTACCGCTCATTTGATGAACGTATTCAAGAAGCCTTTAATGAAGCTTTAGATATTTTTGAGAAAGAATTTGATTATCGCGCTTCGTTTGACAAGATTTCTCAAGCATTGGAAGTGGCAGAGCCTGGTGTAACCAACCGCTTTGTTACCTCATATGAGAAAACACGTGAAACAATTCGTTTCTAAAATAATAAAAAGATTTGATTGTGTGAGAAGCAGAATCAAATCTTTTTTATAGTTGTGGGGAGATTTACTTCATTTTCTCCTGAGATTGAGTTTTTGCCCAGCCGATTTATCCACCACCTCAAAACAGTGTTTTATACTCTTCGAAAATCTCTTCAAACCACATCAGCTTCGCCTTGCCTTATATATGCCATTGCTTTCGTCAGTCTTATCTGCAGCTTCAAAGTTATGCTTTGAGCAACCTGTGGCTAGCTTTCTAGTTTGCTCTTTGATTTTTCATTGATTAGCAATAGACTTCAAAATTATAAAAACGCATAATAGCAGGTGTAGAAACTTTGCTACTATGCGTTTTATTATGGAAAGACTTACTGGATTTTTTCTCGAATCGAGTTTTTACTTAACTTCTTTACTTGGTTGGAATCGAAATCCCAATTAATTTTTCTGAGTAGAGTGTTTTGATATTGGCCTCATCAATAGAGTCCTTATCAATTTTACGTTTCAAGAAAAACTCTTGGATGGCTTCGATTTCAGTTTCTCGAATAGCACGGTGTTTATTTGAGATGAGGATTTCATAGTGAAGCGGAGCTTGGGTAAAAATAACATCTGTATTTCCAGCAGAATAGACCTCAACAAGGGTTGCATCTGTACTCTCTAGCTGGCTTTTTACAAGTTGCGAGTGTGAGTTTGTCGTATTGATAAGCTTCATAATATTTCCTCCGATTTTCTAATTCTATTATAGCACTTTTTGAATAAAGTAGCTTGGTTTAGTCAATCTTATGCTGTTTTTTCCAAGACTGGATGGCCCATTTATGGCTACCACGTTTAAGATTTTCAATAGCCTCGTCGATAGGGAACCAGGCAATATGATTAAAGTCCTCTAGTGGTTTTTGAACTTCCTTGAAAGAAGTTGCTTCATAGAGGTAGGCAGGATTGTAGTAGTAGGTATCACGGTGACGAGAGTAGAAATATTCGTCAGCTTGTCCGTAATAGACACCAATTTCAGCTGTAAAGCCAAGCTCTTCAATCAATTCACGTTTTAGGGCTTCCTGATGGTTTTCACCAGCTTCAATTTCGCCACCTGGTAAGAACCAAGCACCATTAGGCGCTTGAACAAGAACAATTTGTTTTTGTTCAGCGTCTGGAATAACCGCATATACACCGTAACGTGAAACATAGTCTGTATTCGCTTTTTTTTCTCCGAAAGTTGGGTTTGCCATTGCATTTTCCTCATTATCTAGTATCGTTATTATTATCATAATGGACAAAGGTCGAGCTGTCAAGAAATTACAGTTATTTTAGTAAAAAAGAAGCAGAAACATTTCATTTTCTACTCCTTTTTTATAGAATTTATTTTTCTTTTTCAGAAGTTTTTACTTCAGCTTTTTTGGCAGATTTGATTTGAATCTTGCCCTTGTTGGTCATAACTGCCTTGAGGTCTTTTTCGCTTGGATTTTCAAGGTAGTAATCAGTAATTGCATCCTCAATATAGTCTTGAATAGTGCGACGAAGTGGGCGTGCTCCCATTTTTGGATCATAACCAAGGTCAACCAACTTTTCCTTGACCTTGTCAGTTACATCTAAATGAATGTTGTTGCTAGAGAGGCGCTTGTTAACATCTGCTAGCATGAGCTCGACAATCTGAAGGAGGTTATCTTTGCTGAGAGCCTTAAATTCGATAATACCATCAAAACGGTTCATAAACTCTGGACTAAAGAAGTTGCCGAGTTCACCGAGAACAGAGTTGGTACGTCCTTCTCTAGCAGCCCCAAATCCAACGCTGGCTTCTGCCTTACCTGTACCTGCATTTGAGGTCATGATGATGATGGCATCCTTGAAGCTAACGGTACGTCCTTGCCCATCTGTCAAACGACCATCGTCCAAGACTTGAAGGAACATATGCATGACATCTGGATGGGCTTTCTCTACTTCGTCCAAGAGAATAAGAGAATATGGATTGCGGCGAACTTTTTCAGTTAATTGCCCAGCCTCATCGTAGCCGACATAACCTGGAGGGGCACCGATCAACTTAGCTACGCTGTGTTTTTCCATATATTCACTCATATCAAAGCGAATCATGCTGTCAGCAGAACCAAAGAGTTCGATAGCTAGTTGTTTGGAAAGTTCTGTCTTACCGACACCAGTTGGTCCGACGAAGAGGAAGCTTCCGATTGGGCGGTTAGGGGTCCCAAGTCCAACCCTATTACGGCGAATAGCTTTGGCAATTTTATCGACTGCATCATCTTGGCCAATAACATGAGACTTGAGGTCTTCGGCTAGATGGATGAGTTGAGATTGTTCTTTCTCTTTCAAATCCCCAACAGGGATGTTGGTTTTCTGCTCGATAATGTGCTCAATGGTTTTCTCACTGATGATAGGAGTATCCTGGTCCGTAACCTTTTTCTTTTGCATTTCCTTATACTTGGCAATCTGGTCGCGGAAGTAGGCAGCCTTCTCAAAATCTTCTTCTCGTGTAGCTTGAGATTTGAGATTTTCAGCCTCAATCAAACGCTGATCAATCACTTTAGGATCTACAAAATTCAAGGTCAAGTTCATCTTAGAACCTGCTTCATCTAGGAGGTCAATGGCCTTGTCAGGCAAGAAGCGGTCTTGGATGTAGCGATTGGAAAGAGTTGCAGCTGCTTCAATTGCAGCATCGGTATACTGAACGTGGTGGTAGTCTTCGTATTTCTTTTGAATCCCTTTGAGGATAGTGATTGTTTCTTCCACTGTTGGTTCATCGACCTTGACAGGCTGCATACGACGCTCTAGGGCAGCATCCTTTTCAATGATACGGTATTCATTGAGGGTAGTGGCACCGACCAGTTGCAGTTCCCCACGAGCAAGGGCGGGCTTGAGGATATTTCCTGCATCCATATTGCCATCGCCTGCAGAACCTGCACCGACAATTTCATGGATTTCATCAATAAAGAGGATAATATCTTCACGTTTGCGAATTTCTTCCATGAGCTTTTGCATGCGTTCTTCAAATTGTCCTCGGATACCCGTTCCTTGAACCAAGCTAACCACATCCAGACGGATGACTTGTTTACCTTGGAGTTTATGTGGAACATCGCCATCAACGATTTTCTGAGCTAAGCCTTCGACAACGGCAGTTTTTCCGACACCAGGTTCACCGATAAGAACAGGATTATTCTTGGTTCTGCGATTGAGAATCTCGATGACACGGATAATCTCATCATCGCGTCCAATAACGGGATCTATATCTCCACGACGGGCAATCTCAGTTACATTGATACCAAATTCTTCCAGCAGGCTTTTTTCTTGGCTAGGTGGCGGAGTTTGGGCAGATCCACGATTTAGGGAGCCATAACCGCCATTTCCACCGTAACCTTCACCTAATTGGGTTGGGGGAGTAGGAGGAGTGTTGTTAGAAGGTCTGAAATTGTTTAGATCATTGAAGAAATCACCAAAAGGATCAAAGTCACGATTGTTCAGATCCGTCATACCTTTAAAGAGGCTATTGTTAGGATCTGTCTTGATAATCTTATAGCAGTTTTGACAGAGGTCAATTTGTTTTTGCTTTCCATTGAGATTGGTATAAAGATGAATTGTTGAGTCATTGATTTTACAGTTTTGACAAAGCATACATCTACCTCATTTCTTTCTTTAGCCTGACCTGTTTAATGGTCAAAAATAGTCAAATTTCTATACTCTCATTATAACAGGATTGGGATGTAAAGCAAGTAAAAAGATTGCAGCTTTGAGAAGTTGTTACAATGAAAATTTTTGAGATTTTAGGGAATAAAAAAATCCTATTTGTGAGACAAAAAGGATTTTGGTTAGACATGCAGGGTGTAATCCCAGCTTGTTTTGTATTAGTAAAGGAGTTCGTAAATCTCCATTGCAATCAAGTCAATGCTGTCAAACGTATAAGTTTCGCGAGCTTCTACATCACGAAGGGTAAAGATTGATCCGTTTTCTTCGTCGTGGCTGTATGCAACTTCTGCAACAACGACTCCTTCGCGTTCAAAATTACGTTTTAAATTTCCGCCGTCTTTTGCCATTGCTTCAAGGCGGTTGATGATTCTAACCAAATGTGATTCCATTTTGATTCTCCTTCATTTCTTATCGTTACTATTTTACCATAAAGGAGGCCAACTTGACTAGAAAAAACTAAGATTTCTCGCTAATTCTACCAGCTGAAAGTTTTTTTGAATAAATTGGATAAAAAGTTTGAATTTTAATTCAATACATGTTATAATCATACAGTATTCTATTTTAGAAAGCAGTGTGACTATGAATTTTTCTTTTTTACCTAAGTATTTACCTTATTTTAACTATGGGGCTGTTGTGACGGTTCTCATTTCTATCTGTGTTGTCTTTTTGGGAACTATTTTGGGTGTTGTCTTGGCTTTTGGGCAACGTTCAAAGTTTAAACCGCTTGTTTGGCTTGCCAACTTATACGTTTGGATTTTCCGTGGGACACCGATGATGGTTCAGATTATGATTGCCTTTGCCCTTATGCACATCAATGCTCCGACTATTCAGGTTGGGATTTTGGGTGTTGATCTTTCTCGTCTGATTCCAGGGATTTTGATTATCTCTATGAACAGTGGTGCTTATGTTTCTGAGACTGTTCGTGCTGGGATTAATGCGGTTCCAAAAGGTCAGCTAGAGGCGGCCTATTCTTTAGGGATTCGTCCTAAAAATGCTATGAGATATGTGATTTTGCCACAAGCAATCAAAAATATTTTGCCAGCCTTGGGGAACGAATTTATCACCATTATCAAGGACAGCTCCCTCTTATCAGCTATCGGTGTTATGGAGTTGTGGAACGGGGCTACAACAGTTTCTACAACAACCTATCTACCTTTAACACCACTTTTATTTGCAGCCTTTTACTACTTGATTATGACCTCTATTTTGACAGTAGCCTTGAAAGCTTTTGAAAAACGTATGGGACAAGGAGATAAAAAATAATGACAGAAACCTTGATAAAAATTGAAAATTTACATAAATCCTTTGGAAAGAATGAAGTATTGAAGGGCATCAACCTCGAGATTAAAAGAGGAGAAGTTGTCGTTATCATCGGTCCTTCAGGTAGCGGGAAATCTACCTTGCTTCGCTCTATGAATTTGTTGGAAGAAGCAAGCAAGGGGAAGGTTATCTTTGAGGGAGTCGATATTACGGACAAGAAGAATGACCTTTTTGCAATGCGTGAGAAGATGGGCATGGTTTTCCAACAATTCAATCTCTTTCCTAATATGACTGTGATGGAAAATATCACCTTGTCTCCTATCAAGACCAAAGGTGAAAGTAAGGAAGTTGCTGAGAAGAGAGCTCAGGAACTTTTGGAAAAAGTTGGTTTACCAGATAAGGCAATTGCTTATCCACAGAGTTTGTCAGGTGGGCAGCAACAGCGGATTGCCATTGCGCGTGGTTTGGCCATGGAACCTGATGTTTTGCTCTTTGACGAGCCAACTTCAGCCCTGGACCCTGAAATGGTAGGTGAGGTGTTGGCTGTTATGCAAGACCTTGCCAAGTCAGGAATGACTATGGTTATCGTAACACATGAGATGGGATTTGCGCGTGAGGTGGCAGACCGTGTTATCTTTATGGCAGACGGTGTGGTTGTTGAAGATGGGACACCTGAGCAGATTTTTGAACAAACCCAAGAACAACGAACTAAAGACTTCTTGAGTAAGGTTTTATAATCTATTTTAAAATTTCAAGACAAGATTAGTGAAAAGCTCGACCCGAGCTTTTTCTTATAGTTTGAAACTATAGGATTGCCTAGGAAAGAAGTGTTAGAGGGTGCTGGCAGTTTTTGGTATAATGGAAGATATTTGAAAGAAAAGAGAAGTGATATGACACAGATTATTGATGGGAAAGCTTTAGCGGCCAAATTGCAGGGGCAGTTGGCTGAAAAGACTGAAAAATTAAAGGAAGAAACAGGTCTAGTACCTGGTTTGGTAGTGATTTTGGTTGGGGACAATCCAGCCAGCCAAGTCTACGTTCGCAACAAGGAGAGGTCAGCTCTTGCGGCTGGTTTCCGTAGCGAAGTAGTGCGAGTTCCAGAGACCATTACTCAAGAGGAATTGTTAGACCTGATTGCTAAATATAATCAGGATCCAGCTTGGCATGGGATTTTGGTCCAGTTGCCATTACCAAAACACATTGATGAAGAGGCGGTTCTATTGGCTATTGACCCAGAAAAAGATGTGGATGGTTTCCATCCTCTAAATATGGGACGCCTTTGGTCTGGACATCCAGTCATGATTCCATCAACACCTGCAGGAATTATGGAAATGTTTCATGAATATGGGATTGAATTAGAAGGTAAAAATGCGGTTGTCATCGGTCGTTCCAATATCGTTGGAAAACCCATGGCTCAGCTTCTTTTGGCCAAGAATGCAACAGTGACCTTGACTCACTCACGTACCCATAATCTTGCCAAGGTGGCTGCTAAAGCAGATATTCTGGTGGTCGCAATCGGTCGTGCTAAGTTTGTGACTCCTGACTTTGTCAAACCAGGTGCGGTAGTCATTGATGTTGGGATGAACCGCGATGAAAATGGTAAGCTCTGTGGGGATGTGGATTATGAGGCAGTTGCCCCACTTGCTAGCCATATTACGCCAGTCCCTGGAGGTGTCGGTCCTATGACCATTACTATGCTGATGGAGCAAACTTATCAAGCAGCACTCCGGACATTGGATAGAAAATAAGAGAAAAATCGCTGAAGAGAGTGTATTTTCTATAGCTATATCTAAAATGGTAGAAATGAATATTAAATTTTAGATATAAGATTACAAAAGGAGGTCTGCGCCTCCTTTTTGTTGTATAATAAATGCGAGAGGAAAAAAGATGAAAGTGATTGATCAAGCCTTACTAGAAAAAGTCATTATTGAACGTTCTTGTACAAGTCATAAAGGAGACTACGGTCGTCTGCTGTTGCTTGGTGGGACTTATCCTTATGGTGGTGCTATCATCATGGCTGCTTTGGCAGCTGTTAAAAGTGGAGCTGGTTTGGTGACTGTTGGAACAGATAGGGAAAATATCCCAGCTTTGCACAGTCATTTACCTGAGGCTATGGCCTTTACTCTTCAAGACCAGCAATTGTTAAAAGAGCAGTTGGAGAAGGCAGAAGTTGTTTTGCTGGGGCCTGGTTTACGAGACGATGCTTTTGGAGAAGATCTAGTCAAACAGGTCTTTGCTGGCTTAAAACAGAATAAGATTTTGATTGTAGACGGAGGTGCTTTGACCATTATTGCTAGAACAAGTTTGTCATTTCCGTTTAACCAGCTTATCCTAACTCCTCACCAAAAAGAATGGGAAAAATTATCTGGAATTACGATTGAAAAGCAAAAGGAAGATGCAACGGCTAGTGCCCTGACTTCCTTCCCTCAAGGAACAATTTTGGTAGAGAAAGGTCCAGCTACTCGTATTTGGCAAGCTGGCCAATCTGATTATTACCAGTTACAGGTTGGCGGTCCCTATCAGGCGACTGGGGGAATGGGAGATACTCTTGCTGGAATGATTGCAGGATTTGCAGGCCAATTCCGACAGACCAGTCTCTACGAACGTGTGACAGTAGCGACCCATCTTCATTCAGCTATTGCTCAAGAACTAGCTCAAGAACATTATGTGGTCTTGCCAACGGAAATTAGTAATTGTCTTCCTAAAGTAATGAATAAAATATCTCAAAAAAGAATGGGATAAAATTCAATTTTAGGAGAAAACGAAGTAAATATTACCACAATAAAACGCATAATATCAAGTTTTTTTAATACCTGATACTATGCGTTTTTGACTTTAAAGACTTTTTGGTCTGTTTCTATTTTGGAGCAATCTTTTGCTCAGTATGTTTTATAATTTCTCGTTGATAAATCGGATAAACTGATTCCACCAAACTTTTAAGAAGAAGGCTTTTTCAACTTTCTTTTCTGCTACCATTTCGAAACTAGGATGTTCTGTGGTAATGTAACCTTGACCAATCAAATCCTTGTCTTCGTAAGTCAAATGGCCAACCACAGTTCCGGCTTCAAGTGGTGCTGGTATTGCCTTAGAATCAGGTGTGAATTGAATAGTTTGGGACGATTGTCCCCCAACACGTTCAATAAGAGTGATATCATCTTTGGCAACGGCAGTGACCGCATCTTCTTTTCCATCTTGTACAGGAGCTTTACTATCTTGGTAGGCATCGCCTTTTTGAACGATTTTACGAAGCGTGAATGTAGAAGAGATATAATCCATTAGTGACGATGTAGCTGTGAAGCGAGCGTAAGGATTATTGTCTTGATGGTCTGCGTTCAAAACAACTGTGATAACCCTCATCCCTTTTTCGACTGTAGTACCAACAAAAGACTCTCCAGCCTTATCTGTTGTTCCTGTCTTAAGGCCATCAAAACCACCGCGATAAGCAGGCATACCTTCTAACATGTAGTTGGTAGAAGTGATTGTCATTCCAGCAAAAGTAGAAGAAGGTTTTTTCGTGATTTCCAAGACTTGTGGGTATTTTTTGATGAGATTGCGAGCAACGATAGCGACATCATAAGCACTGAGCTTGTTTTCATCATCTTTTTTAGATCCTGGGTAAATGTTATCCCCTAAAGTCTCATTGTTAAGACCCGTCGTATTGACAACAGTGGCATCCTGAATGCCCCATTCCAAGAGCTTTGCCCTCATCATATCGACGAAATCTTTTTCTGAGCCAGCAATTTTTTCAGCTAACGCAATAGCTGCACTGTTAGCACTGGATACTAGGGTTGCTTCCAGTAGTTGTTCGACGGTATAATTACGAGCCTCCATAGGAACGTTACTCGCTTCAGAATTTGTCGTTAATTTGTATGGATAATCAGAGATATCTACCGGAGTTGATAGTGTAATACTACCGTTTTCCAAGGCTTCATAGACAAGATAAACAGTAATCAATTTTGTGATCGAAGCAATTTCAACTGGCTGGGTTGCATCTTTCTCATAGAGAATTTTACCGGTATTTGCCTCAACAGCAATTGCATGTTTAGCAGCAATATTAAAATCTTGAGCATCAACAGTAGATGCTGCCCCAATAACGGAAAGGCTTAGGAGAGTTAAAATTATTTTTTTCATAGTAAGTTTATTCTATCATAAAGAAAAAAATATTCCCAGTTTCATGATATAAGAAAGAAGCTTTTTTGAAAGTGTGGTAAAATAGATGAATGGAGGTACTTCATGTTTCGTAAGAATAAATTATTTTTTTGGACCAGTGAGATTTTACTATTAACCATCATCTTTTATTTATGGAGACAGATGGGTGGGATTATAACGCCTTTTGTAAGTGTCGCAAACACTATAATGATTCCCTTTCTTTTAGGTGGTTTTTTATATTATTTGACCAATCCTATTGTAAATTTTTTACAAAAGTATTTCAAAATTAACCGTATCATTGGTATTCTACTAACCTTGTGCGCCTTGGTTTGTGGGCTAGTTATTGGGGTCGTCTATCTCTTACCGATTTTGATTAATCAGCTGACAAGTTTGATTGCTACAAGTCAGACAATCTACAGTCGTCTGCAAGATTTGATTATCGATTTATCCACTTATCCAGCCTTTCAAAATTTAGATATTCAAGCGACTATTCAACAGTTAAATCTCTCTTATGTAGATATTCTACAGAATATCCTAAATAGTGTAACGAATAGTGTTGGAAGTGTCTTATCTGCGCTCTTTAGTACTGTTTTGATTATTATCATGACACCTGTATTTTTAATTTATTTTTTGTTAGATGGCCACAAATTCTTGCCGATGCTTGAGCGTACTGTTTTAAAGCGAGATAAGTTGCATATTACAGGTCTTTTAAAAAATTTGAATACTACAATTGCTCGATATATTAGTGGAGTTGCTATTGATGCGATTATTATTGGTTGTTTGGCCTTTATCGGATATAGCGTGATTGGTTTGAAATACGCTTTGGTCTTTGCCATCTTTTCAGGATTGGCCAATCTCATTCCTTATGTTGGACCAAGTATTGGTTTGATTCCGATGATTATCGCCAATGTCTTTACTGATCCTCATAGAATGCTGATTGCAGTTGTTTATATGTTGATTATTCAACAAGTAGATGGGAACATCCTTTACCCTCGAATCGTTGGTGGAGTGATGAAGGTTCATCCAATTACGATTTTAGTATTACTTTTGTTATCAAGTAATATCTATGGTGTCATTGGCATGATTGTCGCAGTACCAACCTATTCTATCTTAAAAGAAATTTCTAAGTTTTTATCACGTTTGTATGAAAATCATAAAATAATGAAAGAACGAGAAAGAGAATTAGCTAAGTAAAAATCAGGAAATTCCTGATTTTTCTTTTTCATTAAAGAAGTGATGGGAGTAGAAATACCGTTTAGATTAGTAGATTAAGAATAATTCACAAAAACTTTGTAAAACACTTGCAATTTAGCTGAAATTTGATAAAATAGTAAGGAAAGTTAGACTGTATTGCCTACTGTCTATCTATAAAATATATTTTATTGGAGGCTTTTACTCAAATGGCAAAAGAAAAATACGATCGTAGTAAACCACACGTTAACATTGGTACTATCGGACACGTTGACCACGGTAAAACTACCCTAACTGCAGCTATCACAACTGTTTTGGCACGTCGCTTGCCTTCATCAGTTAACCAACCTAAAGACTATGCGTCTATCGATGCTGCTCCAGAAGAACGCGAACGCGGTATCACAATCAACACTGCGCACGTTGAGTACGAAACTGAAAAACGTCACTACGCTCACATCGACGCTCCAGGACACGCGGACTACGTTAAAAACATGATCACTGGTGCCGCTCAAATGGACGGAGCTATCCTTGTAGTAGCTTCAACTGACGGACCAATGCCACAAACTCGTGAGCACATCCTTCTTTCACGTCAGGTTGGTGTTAAACACCTTATCGTCTTCATGAACAAAGTTGACTTGGTTGACGACGAAGAATTGCTTGAATTGGTTGAAATGGAAATCCGTGACCTATTGTCAGAATACGACTTCCCAGGTGACGATCTTCCAGTTATCCAAGGTTCAGCTCTTAAAGCCCTTGAAGGTGACACTAAATACGAAGACATCGTTATGGAATTGATGAACACAGTTGATGAGTACATTCCAGAACCAGAACGTGACACTGACAAACCATTGCTTCTTCCAGTCGAAGACGTATTCTCAATCACTGGACGTGGTACAGTTGCTTCAGGACGTATCGACCGTGGTATCGTTAAAGTCAACGACGAAATCGAAATCGTTGGTATCAAAGAAGAAACTCAAAAAGCAGTTGTTACTGGTGTTGAAATGTTCCGTAAACAACTTGACGAAGGTCTTGCCGGAGATAACGTAGGTGTCCTTCTTCGTGGTGTTCAACGTGATGAAATCGAACGTGGACAAGTTATCGCTAAACCAGGTTCAATCAACCCACACACTAAATTCAAAGGTGAAGTTTACATCCTTACTAAAGAAGAAGGTGGACGTCACACTCCATTCTTCAACAACTACCGTCCACAATTCTACTTCCGTACTACTGACGTTACAGGTTCAATCGAACTTCCAGCAGGTACTGAAATGGTAATGCCTGGTGATAATGTGACAATCGACGTTGAGTTGATCCACCCAATCGCCGTAGAACAAGGTACTACATTCTCTATCCGTGAGGGTGGACGTACTGTTGGTTCAGGTATGGTTACAGAAATCGAAGCTTAATTCGATTTAGTTCCCAGAAGAACAATTATTTAAGTCAGACACTAAAAGAATCTTGCTTTGCAAGGTTCTTTTTTTAAAAAATAAAAAGATAGACCTGGTAAAGTCCAGATCTATCTAATGAGTTATTTCCAAGTGACTAGTTCGCTCCAAACACTAACATTCGATATAGTAGAGGTTTCACCAGCTGGAACCCATTTGTTGGTGCCTAAGTATCTAACTTCTAATTTACGAACGTTTACTGTGTAAGATGCTTTTAGTCTAATATAACCATAAGTGTAGGGTGGTACGTTATGGGAGACTGAGTGATTTAAACTAAGTCCAGCTCCAGACTCCGGAGCAGAAAAGCTAACACCTGCACCTACAGTCAGAGTAGCTCCAGCTTTTCCACCATAGGCAGTTGAACTTACAGGACCTGATGTGGTGCTTTTCTTGTAAGAGTGAGAGTATTTAGTTCTATAGTCTGCAACACCAGTTGCATTAGAACGAGTCTGATACGTAGATTTAGACTCTAAATAGGCGTCTCTAAGTTCAGTCGTATAAAATGACAATAACTCTCCTGTGTTGATATCTTTTACAATACGATTAGATACAATTTCATAATTTGTACCAGGATAGACATCAGCAAAAACCGTAGATGTTGTGACTAAGAATAATAGACTTGATAGTAGAGAGAAAAACAATAGTTTCAGTTTAATCACAACAAATTTCCTTTCTTCATGAGTAAAAGATTATTTTTTCAATCCTTTGAAAGTTATAATGCAACCCGAAATAATACTGAGAGTTCCTACAGGTCTCCAATATAGTTGCCAAAAGAATAAATTTATTCTTTCTTTCAGTGTCGCATAGGGTTCGGCATAATAGGGGTTGATGTGAAATAATAAAAAACCAAAACATAAAACTATGATTCCAGTTAAGAATAAAATGTCCTTATTTACTTTCCTCATAAAACCTCCTTTTATTTTATTTAAAGCGCTTTCTATTATTAGTATACGTCAAAAAAAGAAAAAAACAAGTCTATTTATTTATTTTTTTATATGGTATAATAGAATAGTTGGAGAGTTTTTATATAGCTTTAAAAGGCTGATGTGAAACACCTTGTATTTTGCAAAAGAAAAATCTCTCGTTCAAATAAGAGTAATAGAAAAGTGAACTACATCCTCAAAGTTAGATTTTTTGTCTGACTTTGGGGATGCAGTTCATTTTTTACCAAGCCTCATTGAGGACTTTATTTGATATAGAGTTCTTGATTTTTCAAGACAATTTCACGTACGCTCGCAAATTTCTTGAGTTTTTTGATTTCTTCTGGATGAGTGACGAGAGTGATAACATAACCTTCCTTGCCCATACGGCCAGTACGGCCAGCACGGTGAGTGTAGGTTTCGCTATCTCTAGGAATATCAAAGTTTACGACGCATTCTAGGCTATCGATATCAATCCCACGAGCCAGAAGGTCAGTTGCAAGAAGCAGGGTTAGTTGCTTGTCTTTAAACTTTTCTAAGATGACTTTTCTAAATTTGACATTAACATCACTAGCGAGGGAAACAGCCAAGATATCCCGATACTGTAGTTTTTCTTCTGCACTTCCAAGGTCTGATAGGCTGTTAAAGAAGACAAGACCTCGGAAATCCTCTACATGAGACAGTTTTCGTAGCATATCCACACGATGGCGTTGCTCTACCTGCATGTAGAAATGTTGGATGTTGTCCAATTTTTGGTCAGAAAGATCAATGGTACGTGTGTTAGGCGCAATCTTTTCTTGGTCAAACTTGGTCGTCGCACTCATGTAGACGAGTTGGTGGTCACGCGGTGCGTAGTGAGTGATTTTCTCCACAAAGTGTATCTGAGAATCATCGAGCAATTGGTCAAATTCATCTAGAATGATGGTTTCCACATTCATCATCTTGATTTTTTTCAATTTAATTAGTTCAAAGATACGACCAGGGGTTCCAATCAGAATTTCTGGTCCTTTTTTTAGGCGTTCAATCTGGCGTTTCTGACTCGAACCCGATAAGAAGAGTTGGGCAGTTAAGCCGATGGCTTCAGCCCACGTTTTACATACATCAAAAATCTGTCCAGCCAGTTCTGTATTAGGCGCTAGAATCAAGAGTTGTTGGGCTTTTTTCTTTTGTAGTCTGAGAAGACTTGGTAGAAGGTAAGCTAGGGTTTTACCAGTTCCTGTTGGGCTCACCCCTAGGAGGTTTTCTCCAGCAAGAAGGGGCTCAAATAGTTGAGTTTGAATGGGAGTAAATTCTTGGAAACCGAGTTGATCACTCAATTTTTGCCATTCAGTCGGTAGTTTGGTTTTCATTTTCTGCCTCAAATCTAATGCCAGCAGTCTGGCGCATGGTATATAGTAGCTCATGAACAGAACTTGCATCATCCAGCCAAGTTTGGTAGAGATTCAGATCTGGTTGCTGGAGCATGTGTGCAAATGCAGCGACTTCCTCAGTCATCGTATGGGGAGCCTGTTGGATAGGGAGTTGAACTTGATTGCCTTGATGGTCGGTAAAAATAGCCGAGCGAACATGCTCAATCGTGTTGAGAGTCAAGGTTCCATCTGTCGTATAAATCTCGCAAGGAAGATTGGAAGTGATGTTTTTACCAGCTTTGATATGAACTTGAAAGTCAGGGTAGAAGAGGATGCCATCGCCATATAGGTCAATGCTATTGTTAAGCTGTTGAGCCTGATAAGTGGCGTTCTCAGCCTTTCCAAAGAGGCGAACGGCAGCGTAGAGAGGATAAATCCCCAAATCCATGAGGGCTCCACCAGCAAAACGCTCTGAAAAGACATTGGGCGTATGACCAGCCAACAAGTCAGGCATCTTTGAAGAATACTTGGCATAGTTGAAATCTGCTCCCAAAACTTGTTTGTCTGCTAAAAAGTTTTTGATAGTAGTAAAAGTTTTCTCATGGTAATTACGAGCTGCTTCGAAGATAAAACAGTGATTTTTCTTAGCTGTTTGAATCAAATCCAGCCATTCTTGTGGCTGAGTGACAGCTGGCTTTTCAAGAATGACGTGTTTACCTGCAGATAATGCAGTTTTTGCCTGAGCAAAATGCAAGGAGTTTGGGCTAGCAATATAGATCATATCAAAGGAGCTCTTGAAGAAGTCCTCTACTTGATCAAAGAGTTGGATATTCTGATAGCGAGAAGCAAAGGTTGTCGCAGTTTCTGGTTTTCTAGAATAGACTGCGACCAGCTGGTATTCTCTACTAGCATGGGCTGCTTCTATGAAGTGATGGCTGATAGCGCCTGTTCCGATGACACCTAATTTAAGCATAGATACTCCTTTTCCGATTTCAAATCCTTCTTTCATTATAACATAGATAGACGGGACTATCCAACAGAGGGTGAAAAATTTCAAATAAGCTACTAGGCCTTTTCCAAAGAAAGTGGTACAATAATGAGATGAGTAAATGAAATGGGAGGGAAAATGAGGTTACTACCTATAAGAAAAATATCACGTCAGTCTAAGAGGCTAGCGCTTTTTTTGACTTTTTGTGCAGGATATGTAGACGCCTATACTTTTATTGTGCGAGGGAATACTCTTGTAGCTGGACAAACTGGGAATGTAGTCTTTCTTTCAGTAGAATTAATCCAAAATAATGTTTCAGATGTTAGGGACAAGGTTCTCACCTTGCTAGCTTTTATGATGGGGGTCTTTTTATTAACTGTTTATAAGGAAAAATTGAGAATTGTGAAAAAGCCAATTTTGTCATTGCTTCCTTTAGCAATCTTATCAATCATTATTGGTTTTGTGCCCCAAACTGTAGATAATATCTATCTAGTGCCGCCCTTGGCCTTCTGTATGGGACTGGTTACAACCGCTTTTGGAGAAGTGTCGGGGATTGCTTATAATAATGCCTTTATGACGGGGAACATCAAACGGACCATGTTGGCTTTTGGAGATTATTTCCGGACCAAGCATACGCCCTTCCTGCGTGAAGCCTTGATTTTCGTTAGCCTACTTACCAGCTTTGTCCTTGGCGTTGTCTTTTCAGCGTATTTGACGATTTTCTATAATGAAAAGACTATTCTTGGTGTTCCTATTATGATGAGCATTTTTTACATCAGTATGCTTTCTGCCTCGTGGCGGAAAAAAGTAAAAGAAAAAGCTTCATTTTAGGTGTTATTACTTGTAAGAAAATAGGAGATATGCTATACTTGAAGAGTTGACTATGCACGTTCCTGTGCAACCGCACGAACATCGTTGCTCGTCGTATAACAAATTTAAACTTCGTCATTGTCGCCTTGCCTAACATAAGTTATGCCTTCGGCTCAATTCCTAGTTTATTCTTTGTTATACTTAGAGCTCTTCTTTTAAGTGGTTCGTCCCACGATGCTAGGCGAGTCTTCACAAAAAATTCGGGGAAACCCATAAAAATCATAGGAGGTGCATAATGAGCACATACGCAATTATCAAAACTGGCGGAAAACAAGTTAAAGTTGAAGTTGGTCAAGCAGTTTACGTTGAAAAATTGAACGTTGAAGCTGGTCAAGAAGTTACTTTTAACGAAGTTGTTCTTGTTGGTGGTGAAAACACTGTTGTCGGAACTCCACTTGTTGCTGGAGCTACTGTAGTTGGAACTGTTGAAAAACAAGGAAAACAAAAGAAAGTTGTTACTTACAAGTACAAACCTAAAAAAGGTAGCCACCGTAAACAAGGTCACCGTCAACCATATACTAAAGTTGTCATCAACGCAATCAACGCTTAATTTTAAGGAGAACACATGATACAAGCAGTCTTTGAGAGAGCCGAAGATGGCGAGCTGAGGAGTGCGGAAATTACTGGACACGCCGAGAGTGGCGAATACGGCTTTGATGTCGTGTGTGCATCGGTTTCTACGCTTGCCATTAACTTTATCAATTCTATTGAGAAATTTGCAGGCTATGAACCAATCCTAGAATTAAACGAAGATGAAGGTGGCTATCTGATGGTTGAAATTCCAAAAGATCTTCCTTCACACCAGAGAGAAATGACCCAGTTATTCTTTGAATCATTTTTCTTGGGTATGGCAAACTTATCGGAGAACTCTTCAGAGTTCGTCCAAACCAGAGTTATCACAGAAAACTAACACGGAGGAAAACATTATGTTAAAAATGACTCTTAACAACTTGCAACTTTTCGCCCACAAAAAAGGTGGAGGTTCTACATCAAACGGACGTGATTCACAAGCAAAACGTCTTGGTGCTAAAGCGGCTGACGGACAAACTGTAACAGGTGGATCAATCCTTTACCGTCAACGTGGTACACACATCTACCCAGGTGTAAACGTTGGTCGTGGTGGAGACGATACTTTGTTCGCTAAAGTTGAAGGCGTAGTACGCTTTGAACGTAAAGGACGCGATAAAAAACAAGTTTCTGTTTACCCAATCGCTAAATAAAAAGGTCCAGTGAACCTTTTTATCCCGAGCCTTGAAATGTAAAGGCGAGGAAGCTAGAAGTAGCATAAACTAAGGCTTTCTGAGTTTTCGGAGAGCCTGTTTTTTTGTTTTGGTACCCATATTCTAAAATCCTATGTAAGAAGCGAACTTATCGGCTACTTTATCTTTTAGATACAATCATAAAATAGTGGAATGTAAAACTTTTACAGTAATAAAGTTTATGAGGGAATAAGATATTGTAAAAATGGCTACGGTTTGATATTATAATTGTATTCGGGTAGGAAAGCAGGGATATGGAAAGGATGTGGACTTGTATGAAAAAAATTATCATAATGATAGTCTGTTCAATCTCTTTTCTTGTTTTATCTGCTTGTGTTAGTAAGAAAAAACTTATTCTTCCTGAACCTGAAACGGTCTCTGTAATTTCCTTGAAGAAAAAAATTTCTGAAGATGTTAAAACTATAAACAAGAGAGAAGAAATTTCAAAATTGATTAAGGAGATACAGAAACAGTCCAAATCTACAACTTTTGAGAGTTTCAATGATCAACCGACAAATGATAAAGATTACATCATTATCAAATTCACTCATCAGAATGAAGAAAATGATAGTGTAGCCTATTTATACACTATGAAAGAAAAACAGTTTATTGAACAACCTTATGTTGGGATTTGGGAAGTAAGTCCAGATATAGCTAATAGGATTGAAGAGTTTTTTCTAGTTGATTCATAGAGATAGAAGTAAAGTTTAGAGGGCTTTTTTCATAAATTTATATGAAATTGAATTTGTATCATCTTTTAAACGGTAAATCAACAAGATTTGCTGTTTTTATTTGCTTGAAATCAGATAAGGACTGAAAAAAGACATTATTCTAATTATTGGATTGGGATGTTAGAGTCTTCATTGAGTCTTGAAAATTTCCATACTTTTTTCCTTTTTGGAAAACTTCTAAAATATGGTATAATGAAAAGATAAAGAAGTTGGGGGTAGAAGATGAACATTCAACAATTACGCTATGTTGTGGCTATTGCCAATAGTGGTACTTTTCGTGAAGCGGCTGAAAAGATGTATGTTAGTCAGCCGAGTCTGTCCATTTCTGTTCGTGATTTGGAAAAAGAGTTGGGCTTTAAGATTTTCCGTCGGACCAGCTCAGGGACTTTCTTGACCCGTCGTGGTATGGAATTCTATGAAAAAGCGCAAGAATTGGTTAAAGGATTTGATATTTTTCAAAATCAGTATGCCAATCCTGAGGAAGAAAAGGATGAATTTTCCATTGCCAGTCAGCACTATGACTTCTTGCCACCAACTATTACGGCCTTTTCAGAGCGCTATCCTGATTACAAAAATTTCCGTATTTTCGAATCTACCACAGTTCAAATACTTGATGAAGTAGCTCAGGGGCACAGTGAGATTGGGATTATCTACCTCAACAATCAAAATAAAAAAGGGATCATGCAACGGGTTGAAAAGCTAGGCCTTGAGGTCATTGAGTTGATTCCCTTCCATACCCATATTTATCTTCGTGAGGGGCATCCTTTGGCTCAGAAAGAGGAATTGGTCATGGATGATTTAGCGGATTTACCAACGGTTCGTTTTACTCAAGAGAAAGACGAGTACCTTTATTATTCAGAGAACTTTGTCGATACCAGCGCTAGCTCACAGATGTTCAATGTGACAGACCGTGCTACTTTGAATGGTATTTTGGAGCGGACGGACGCCTATGCGACAGGTTCTGGATTTTTAGATAGTGACAGTGTTAATGGTATTACAGTTATTCGTCTCAAGGATAACCTAGATAATCGCATGGTCTATGTTAAACGTGAAGAAGTGGAGCTGAGTCAAGCTGGGACTCTCTTTGTAGAAGTCATGCAAGAATATTTTGATCAAAAGAGGAAATCATGAAAAAAAGAGGAATAGTGGCAGTCATTGTACTGCTTTTGATCGGGCTGGATCAGTTGGTAAAATCCTATATCGTCCAGCAAATTCCACTGGGTGAAGTGCGTTCTTGGATTCCCAATTTCGTTAGTTTGACATACCTGCAAAATCGAGGGGCAGCCTTCTCCATGTTACAAGACCAGCAGTGGTTATTTGCTATCATTACACTGGTCGTTATGGTAGGTGCCATTTGGTATCTACATAAACACATGGAGGACTCACTCTGGATGGTCTTGGGTTTGACCTTGATTATTGCAGGTGGTCTTGGAAACTTTATTGATAGGATCAGTCAGGGATTTGTTGTGGATATGTTCCACCTTGACTTTATCAATTTTGCAATTTTCAATGTGGCAGATAGCTATCTGACGGTTGGAGTGATTATTTTATTGATTGCAATGTTAAAAGAGGAAATAAATGGAAATTAAAATTGAAACTGGTGGCCTGCGTTTGGATAAGGCTTTGTCGGATTTGACAGAATTATCACGCAGTCTCGCGAATGAACAAATTAAATTAGGCCAGGTCTTGGTCAATGGTCAAGTCAAGAAAGCTAAATACACAGTTCAAGAAGGCGATGTCGTCACTTACCATGTGCCAGAACCAGAGGTTTTAGAGTATGTAGCTGAGAATCTTCCGCTAGAAATCATCTACCAAGATGAGGATGTCGCCGTCGTTAACAAACCTCAGGGGATGGTGGTGCATCCGAGTGCTGGTCATACCAGTGGAACCCTGGTAAATGCCCTCATGTATCATATTAAGGACTTGTCGGGTATCAATGGGGTTCTGCGTCCAGGAATTGTTCACCGAATTGATAAGGATACGTCAGGTCTTCTCATGATTGCTAAAAACGATGAGGCGCATCTAGCACTTGCCCAAGAACTCAAGGATAAAAAGTCTCTCCGCAAATATTGGGCGATTGTTCATGGAAATCTTCCAAATGATCGTGGTGTGATTGAAGCACCGATTGGCCGGAGTGAAAAAGACCGTAAGAAACAAGCTGTGACTGCGAAAGGGAAACCTGCAGTTACCCGTTTCCACGTTTTGGAACGTTTTGGTGATTATAGCTTAGTGGAGTTGCAGCTGGAGACAGGTCGCACCCATCAAATTCGTGTTCACATGGCTTATATTGGTCATCCAGTCGCTGGTGATGAGGTCTATGGTCCTCGCAAGACTTTGAAAGGGCATGGACAATTTCTTCATGCCAAGACTCTAGGTTTTACTCATCCGAGAACAGGTGAGACCTTGGAATTCACAGCAGATATCCCAGAGATTTTTAAAGAAACTTTGGAGAGATTAAGGAAGTAAGAATGAAAAAGAAATTGATTAGTTTAGCCCTTGCAAGCACTTTTTTAGGTTTGTCATGGTATGGTAATGTACAAGCTCAAGATAGTTCAGGAAATAAAATCCATTTTATTAATGTTCAAGAAGGAGGCAGTGATGCGATTATTCTTGAAAGCAATGGACATTTTGCCATGGTGGATACAGGAGAAGATTATGATTTCCCAGATGGAAGTGATTCTCGCTATCCATGGAGAGAAGGAATTGAAACGTCTTATAAGCATGTTCTAACAGACCGTGTCTTTCGTCGTTTGAAGGAATTGGGTGTCCAAAAGCTTGATTTTATTTTGGTTACTCATACCCATAGCGATCATATTGGAAATGTTGATGAATTACTGTCTACCTATCCAGTTGACCGAGTCTATCTTAAGAAATATAGTGATAATCGTATTACTAATTCTGAACGTCTATGGGATAATCTGTATGGCTATGATAAGGTTTTACAGACTGCTGCAGAAAAAGGTGTTTCAGTTATTCAAAACATCGCACAAGGGGATGCTCATTTTCAGTTTGGAGACATGGATATTCAGCTCTATAATTATGAAAATGAAACTGATTCGTCGGGTGAATTAAAGAAAATTTGGGATGACAATTCCAATTCCTTGATTAGCGTGGTAAAAGTCAATGGTAAGAAGATTTACCTTGGGGGCGACTTAGATAATGTTCATGGAGCAGAAGACAAGTATGGTCCTCTTATTGGAAAAGTTGATTTGATGAAGTTTAATCATCACCATGATACCAACAAATCAAATACCAAGGATTTCATCAGAAATTTGAGTCCGAGTTTGATTGTTCAAACTTCGGATAGTCTACCTTGGAAAAATGGTGTCGATAGTGAGTATGTTAATTGGCTCAAAGAACGAGGAATTGAGAGGATCAACGCAGCCAGCAAAGACTATGATGCAACAGTTTTTGATATTAGGCAAGATGGTTTAGTAAACATTTCAACATCTTACAAGCCGATTCCAAGTTTTCAAGCTGGTTGGCATAAGAGTGCATATGGGAACTGGTGGTATCAAGCGCCTGATTCTACAGGAGAGTACGCTGTCGGTTGGAATGAAATTAAGGGTGAATGGTATTACTTTAACCAAACGGGTATCTTATTACAGAATCAATGGAAAAAATGGAACAATCATTGGTTCTATTTGACAGACTCTGGTGCTTCCGCTAAAAACTGGAAGAAAATCGATGGAATCTGGTATTATTTCAACAAAGAAAATCAGATGGAGATTGGTTGGCTTAGTACTGGAGGACAGACCTATTATCTATCAAACGATGGCTCTATGAAGACAGATTGGCTTCAATATAAGGGTCAATGGTATTATTTTGCTCAATCAGGGGAAATGAAAACGGGCTGGGTAAAAGATAAAGAAACCTGGTACTATATGGATTCTACTGGTATCATGAAGACAGGTGAGATAGAAGTTTCTGGTCATCATTACTATCTAGAAGAATCAGGAGCTATGAAGCAAGGCTGGCTTAAAAAGGCAAATGCTTGGTACTTCTACAAGACAGACGGTTCACGAGCTGTGGGTTGGATCAAAGACAAGGATAAATGGTACTTCTTGAAAGAAAATGGTCAATTACTTGTGAACGGTAAGACACCAGAAGGTTATACTGTTGATTCAAGTGGTGCCTGGTTAGTGGATGTTCCGGTAGAGAAATCTGCTACAACTAGAGATACAAGTAACTCAGAAATAAAAGAATCGAAAGAAGTAGTGACAAAAGATCTTGAAAATAAAGAAACGAGTCAACATAAAAGTGGTACAAGTTCTTCAACTAGCCAAGATTTGACTCCATCAACTTCACAAAGTTCTGAAACGAGTGCAAACAAATCAGAATCAGAACAGTAGTAAACATTAGTATCTTAAAAACATGATTAAACCGCTATTCTTAGGAGTAGCGGTTTTTCTTTTTGTTCTAACAGGGACAAAAGGGGGCGAGTAAGTAATTTCCAACTATTTAACTCAACCTAAAAATCCCCAATCGTAGTGATTGAGGATTGAGCAAATAAATCTTAAACAATACCTTGGGCAATCATAGCGTTTGCTACATTTTCAAAGGCAGCAATATTAGCTCCTGCAAGGTAGTCTTTATCAAGACCATATGTTTCTGAAGTTGTCTTAGCTGTGTTGAAGATGTTTGTCATGATGTCTTTGAGACGTCCATCAACTTCTTCACGAGTCCATGAGAGGCGAAGACTGTTTTGGCTCATTTCAAGGGCTGAAACGGCTACACCACCAGCGTTGGCAGCTTTTGCAGGTCCGTAGAAGATACCATTTTCTTTGTAAACTTTGATGGCATCAAGGTCGCTTGGCATGTTAGCACCTTCAGATACACAGATAACTCCTTGAGCAACCAAGCGTTTAGCTGCTTCACCGTTGATTTCGTTTTGAGTAGCACATGGAAGAGCGATATCATAGTTACCAGCGTAAGTCCATACAGAACCTTCGTGGTAGCTTGCAGTTGCTTTTTCAGCAGCATACTCAGTCAAGCGAGCACGACGTTTTTCTTTAACATCTACTAAAAGATCGAAGTCGATTCCGTTTTCATCGATGACATAACCATTTGAGTCAGATACAGAGATAACCGTTGCACCAAGTTCAGTTGCTTTTTGAAGAGCATATTGAGCAACGTTACCAGAACCTGAAATAACCACTTTCTTACCAGCAAAGCTGTTACCGTTTGCTTTGAGCATTTCTTCAGTGTAGTAAACCAAACCGTAACCAGTTGCTTCTGGACGAATCAAGCTACCACCAAATCCAAGAGGTTTACCAGTCAAGACACCAGCATCAAATTGGTTAAGGCGTTTGTATTGACCATAAAGGTAACCAATTTCACGTCCACCAACACCGATATCACCAGCAGGTACGTCAAGTGATGGTCCGATGTGTTTTTGTAATTCAGTCATGAAGCTTTGGCAGAAGCGCATCACTTCAGCATCTGTTTTACCTTTAGGATCGAAGTCTGATCCACCTTTACCTCCACCGATTGGAAGTCCAGTCAAGACGTTTTTGAAGATTTGTTCAAATCCGAGGAATTTCAAAATCCCTTGGTTTACAGTTGGGTGGAAACGAAGTCCGCCTTTGTATGGTCCAACAGCTGAGTTGAATTGAACACGGTAACCACGGTTTACTTGAATGTTTCCATCACGGTCAACCCAAGGAACACGGAAAGAAATCACGCGTTCTGGCTCAGTGATACGTGCCAAGATATTTTCTTCGATATACTCAGGGTGTTTTTCAAATACAGGTTCCAAAGTATTGAAAAATTCTTCAACAGCTTGGAGGAATTCAGCCTCGTGCCCGTTACGAGCTTTTACAGTTTCAAACACGCTTTGGATATATTCTTTAGCAGATGTCATATCGTTCTCCTTAAATTCTAATTTAATTATGTGTGTCATTATAGCAGAATTTTTTTTAACTGTAAAGAGAAAAACAAAAATTTTCTAAAAATTCTATCAATTTAGTTTTAGGACTTTTTGAAAATCTATAAAAATACGAACGTTTTTCTTTGAAATATCTTTCTAAAAGAGAAATTGTGAAAATATGGTATAATATTAGCAATAAAAGGAATCTGGAGGATCAGAATCATGGTATCAACGAAAACACAAATTGCTGGTTTTGAGTTTGACAACTGCTTGATGAATGCAGCAGGTGTGGCTTGTATGACGATAGAAGAGCTAGAGGGGGTTAAAAACTCAGCGGCAGGAACCTTTGTCACTAAGACAGCGACCTTGGACTTTCGTCAGGGAAATCCTGAGCCACGCTATCAGGATGTTCCACTTGGTTCTATCAACTCTATGGGCTTACCGAATAATGGTTTAGACTACTATTTGGACTACCTTTTGGATTTACAGGAAAAAGAGCCAAACCGAACTTTCTTTTTATCTCTAGTCGGCATGTCTCCAGAGGAAACCCATACTATCTTGAAAAAAGTCCAAGAGAGTGAGTTTCGTGGTCTGACGGAGCTAAACCTCTCCTGCCCCAATGTTCCAGGTAAACCTCAGATTGCCTATGATTTTGAGACAACAGACCGGATTTTGACAGAAGTATTTGCCTACTTCACCAAACCTCTTGGAATTAAATTGCCACCATATTTTGATATTGTTCACTTTGACCAAGCGGCAACTATTTTTAACAAATATCCGCTCAAGTTTGTCAACTGCGTCAACTCTATCGGAAACGGCCTTTATATAGAAGATGAGTCTGTCGTTATCCGTCCTAAAAATGGTTTTGGGGGCATTGGTGGGGAGTATATTAAACCAACTGCTCTAGCTAATGTTCATGCCTTTTATCAACGCTTAAATCCTCAAATCCAAATCATCGGAACAGGTGGCGTTTTGACTGGTCGTGATGCCTTTGAACATATCCTCTGTGGAGCAAGTATGGTGCAGGTGGGAACCACCCTTCACAAAGAAGGAGTTGGTGCTTTTGACCGCATTACCAATGAACTGAAAGCAATCATGGCGGAAAAAGGGTACGAGAGCTTAGAAGATTTCCGTGGGAAATTGCGCTATATTGACTAAATTAAATCGAAAAATCAGAAGAAAGGAGAGAGGATGCTAGCCATTGAAGAAAGTCAGAAGTTGACTTTAGCAAATTTATCGAACCTGAGCCTTTTTACAGGGACAGATCAGGGCCAGTTTGAAGTGATGAAGAGTCAAGTGTTGAAACAGATTGGTTATGATTCTGCTGACCTCAACTTTGCCTACTTTGATATGAAAGAAGTAGTTTACAAGGATGTGGAGCTGGA
Source organism: Streptococcus sp. KHUD_015 (assembly GCF_051106265.1). Taxonomy (GTDB): domain Bacteria; phylum Bacillota; class Bacilli; order Lactobacillales; family Streptococcaceae; genus Streptococcus. Next base: position 1,378,362 of record NZ_CP193665.1, on the reverse strand, counting down.
GTTAGTCAGTCTTCCTTTCTTTGCGGATGAGAAAATCGTGATATTGGATCATTTTGTCGATATGACAACAGCCAAGAAACGCTTTTTGACAGATGATGAGCTCAAGTCGTTTGAGGAATACCTTGACAATCCTTCCCCAACAACCAAGTTGTTAATCTTTGCAGAAGGGAAGCTGGACAGCAAAAGACGGTTGGTTAAATTACTTAAGCGTGATGCCAAGGTCTTCGATGCAGTAGAAGCCAAAGAACAAGAATTGCGCCAGTATTTCCAAAAGTGGAGCCAGAAACAAGGTCTGCAGTTTGCCAATCATTCTTTTGAAAATCTCCTCATCAAGTCGGGTTTTCAATTTAGCGAAATCCAGAAAAATCTCCTCTTTTTACAGTCCTATAAGGAAGACTCTGTTATCGAGGAAGAGGATATTGTCAACGCTATTCCCAAGACCTTGCAGGACAATATTTTTGATTTAACTCAGTTTATTCTGACTAAAAAGATGGATCAGGCGCGCGATTTGGTGAGAGACTTGACCTTGCAAGGGGAAGATGAAATCAAACTGATTGCAGTCATGCTAGGACAATTTCGGACTTTTACTCAGGTGAAAATTTTGGCGGAGTCTGGGCATACAGAATCTCAGATTGCAAGTAGTTTAGGCAGCTTTCTCGGACGCAATCCCAATCCCTATCAAATCAAGTTTGCGCTGAGAGATGCGCGAGGACTTTCCTTGAGCTGTTTGAAGCAAGCTATTTCTTATTTGATTGAGACAGACTATCAGATTAAGACAGGTCTTTATGAAAAAGGTTTCCTTTTTGAAAAGGCACTCTTACAGATTGCTAGTCAGGTAAATTGATATTTTTTGAAACTACAACCCGCGTCAAGATTATTTTGTCGTGGGTTTCTTGCTGATTTACTTGTTTTATACTCAATGAAAATCAAAGAGCAAACTAGGAAACTAGCCGCAGGCTACTCAAAGCACTGCTTTGAGGTTGTAGATAAGACTGACGAAGTCAGCTCAAAACACTGTTTTGAGGTTGTAGATAAGACTGACGAAGTCAGCTCAAAACACTGCTTTGAGGTTGTAAATAAGACTGACGAAGTCAGCTCAAAACATGTTTTTGAGGTTGCGGATGAAACTGACGAAGTCAGTAACCATATCTACGGCAAGGCGACGTTGACGCGGTTTGAAGAGATTTTCGAAGAGTATTATTAGAAAGTATTTCAGTGATTTCTTCATCTATAAGCAAAAAACTTGAAAAAAGTGGATGTTTGCGTTATCATTTTCATATAGAAAGAAAAAGAGGTATTACAGATGGCTATTATCTTACCAGATCTTCCATATGCATACGACGCTTTGGAACCATACATCGATGCGGAAACAATGCACTTGCACCATGACAAACACCATCAAACTTATGTCAACAATGCTAATGCAGCTCTTGAAAAACACCCTGAAATCGGTGAAGATCTTGAAGCCTTGCTTGCTGATGTAGAATCTATCCCAGCTGATATCCGTCAAGCGCTTATCAACAATGGTGGTGGACACTTGAACCACGCTCTTTTCTGGGAATTGATGACTCCTGAAAAAACAGCTCCATCAGCAGAACTTGCAGCAGCAATCGATGCAACATTTGGTTCATTTGAAGAATTCCAAGCAGCCTTCACTGCAGCAGCAACAACTCGTTTTGGTTCTGGCTGGGCATGGTTGGTTGTCAACCAAGAAGGGAAACTTGAAATGACTTCAACAGCAAACCAAGACACACCAATCTCAGAAGGTAAAAAACCAATCTTGGGCTTGGACGTTTGGGAACATGCTTACTATGTGAAATACCGCAACGTGCGTCCTGACTATATCAAAGCTTTCTTCTCAGTGATCAACTGGAACAAAGTAGATGAATTGTACGCAGCTGCTAAATAATGATAGTTGGAGGGAAGAATTGTTCTTCTCTTTTTAAGGTTATATTATTTTGGTCTGACAAAATCGTCAGACTTTTTTCATTTTTATGAGAAACGTGCTAACTGCTAGAAATTATGGTAGAATAAAGTATTAAGTAATCGTGGAAAAAGGATATCTATGCGAAAAGAAATTGCACCTGAATTATACAACTATAACAAGTTTCCTGGTCCTGAGTTCCATTTACACGGGGACAAGGTCGAAACGGAAGGGATAGCTTTTTCCTTGGTGGAAAATATCAAGGATGCCTTTAATGTGACGGCTTTTAATCAGCGTTTTTCAGAAGTCTTAACCAAGTTTGATTATATCGTGGGGGACTGGAGCAACGAACAGCTTCGCTTACGAGGTTTTTACAAGGATGACCGAACCGATGAAAAACTTGAAAAAATCAGTCGTTTACAAGACTACCTTTTAGAGTATTGTAGTTATGGTTGTGCCTATTTTGTCTTAGAAAATGAAGCCCCTAAGCGAGCATCATTTGACAAGAAAATGCGTAAGAAGGAAGAAGAAACACCTTCTAAAAAAGGAAAGAAATCGACTCAAACTAAACGAAAACCGAATGTAGATAAGAAAAATAGACGTCGTCAGAAAGACCAGCATTCTCAGAAAGAGGACAAGGGACAACGTCATTTTGTCATTCGTCAGAAGTGAGTAGAGAATAAGGAGAAGAAATGAAACCGTCAATTTATAGTTTAACACGCCAAACCATGCAGGAATGGGTTTTAGAGCAGGGAGAAAAAAAATTCCGTGCAGACCAAATTTGGGAATGGCTCTACCGTAAACGTGTCCAGTCATTTGAAGAGATGACCAACCTGTCAAAAGATTTGATTGCTAAGCTTAATGACCAGTTTGTGGTTAATCCCTTGAAACAACGTATCGTTCAAGAGTCTGCTGATGGGACAGTTAAATATCTTTTTGAATTGCCAGATGGTATGTTGATTGAAACAGTACTCATGCGTCAACACTACGGTTTATCTGTCTGTGTGACCACTCAGGTCGGCTGTAATATCGGTTGTACCTTCTGTGCCTCTGGTTTGATTAAGAAACAACGTGACCTCAATAATGGTGAAATCGTAGCGCAAATCATGCTGGTTCAGAAATACTTTGATGAGCGTGGTCAGGATGAACGCGTCAGCCATATCGTTGTCATGGGAATTGGTGAGCCTTTTGATAACTACAACAATGTCTTGAATTTCGTCCGTACTATCAACGATGATAAGGGAATGGCCATCGGTGCTCGTCACATTACGGTTTCAACCTCAGGTTTGGCCCATAAAATTCGTGATTTTGCTAATGAAGGAGTTCAGGTCAATCTTGCCGTGTCACTTCACGCACCTAATAATGAACTTCGCTCAAGCATCATGAAGATTAACCGTGCCTTTCCGATTGAAAAACTCTTTGCAGCTATTGAGTATTATATCGAAACAACAAACCGTCGTGTAACCTTTGAGTATATCATGCTTAATGAAGTCAACGACGGTGTAGAACAAGCCTTGGAATTGGCTGAATTGCTCAAGAATATCAAGAAATTGTCTTATGTAAACTTGATTCCTTATAACCCAGTTAGTGAGCATGACCAATATAGTCGTAGTCCTAAAGAGCGCGTCCTGGCCTTCTATGATACGCTTAAGAAAAAAGGGGTTAACTGTGTTGTTCGTCAAGAGCATGGTACTGATATTGATGCAGCTTGTGGACAATTGCGTTCCAATACAATGAAACGTGACCGCCAGAAGGCAGTCGCAGCAGTCAATCCTTAATGATGAAGAAGAGTTATAATCATGTTTTGGTCTGGGGAGTCATTTTCTATAGTATTTGTATCGTTTACTTTTGCTTTACTCCTCAAGAACATTCTCTTGTGGGGGTGGAAACTCCAGGTATTCAGCATCTTGGACGCCTGGTTTTTCTTTTGACTCCTTTCAATTCTTTCTGGAAACTGGGCGAAGTGACTAGTTTGGGACAAGTCATTTGGATTTTTTTGCAGAACATTTTAAATGTCTTCTTGCTTTTTCCTCTGATGTTCCAACTACTTTATCTCCTTCCAAACTTGCGGAAAACAAGAAAAGTGCTCTTTTTTAGTTTTCTAGTGAGTCTTGGAATCGAGTGTACGCAGTTAGTTTTGGACTTTTTCTTTGATTTTAATCGCGTCTTTGAGATTGATGATTTGTGGACCAATATCTTGGGTGGCTATTTGGCTTGGCTCCTCTATAAACAATTACATAAAAATAAGATAAGGAATTAAAATGAGTATTTTAGAAGTTAAAAATCTGAGTCACGGTTTTGGCGACCGTGCAATTTTTGAAGATGTATCCTTCCGTCTCCTCAAGGGAGAACATATCGGTCTGGTCGGTGCCAATGGTGAAGGAAAATCAACCTTTATGAGCATTGTGACTGGCAAAATGCTGCCAGATGAAGGGAAGGTTGAGTGGTCTAAATATGTGACTGCTGGTTACTTGGATCAGCACTCAGTCCTTGCTGAAGGCCAGTCGGTGCGCGATGTTCTCCGTACGGCCTTTGATGAGCTTTTCAAAGCTGAAGCTCGTATCAATGACCTCTATATGGAAATGGCTGAAGACGGTGCGGATGTTGATGCTCTCATGGAAGAAGTTGGTGAACTCCAAGACCGTCTGGAGAGTCGTGATTTCTATACCTTGGATGCTAAGATTGACGAAGTAGCGCGTGCCCTTGGTGTTATGGACTTTGGCATGGATACAGATGTAACCTCTTTATCAGGTGGGCAAAGAACCAAGGTGCTTTTGGCAAAACTTCTCCTTGAAAAGCCTGATATCTTGCTTTTGGATGAGCCGACCAACTACTTGGATGCTGAGCATATTGACTGGCTTAAGCGCTATCTCCAAAACTATGAGAATGCCTTTGTCCTTATTTCACACGATATTCCATTCCTTAATGATGTTATCAATATCGTCTATCATGTGGAAAATCAACAGCTGACGCGTTATTCTGGTGACTACTACCAGTTCCAAGAAGTCTATGCTATGAAGAAATCTCAGCTAGAGGCAGCTTACGAACGTCAGCAAAAAGAAATTGCGGATCTCAAGGACTTCGTGGCTCGAAACAAAGCGCGTGTTGCAACACGAAACATGGCCATGTCTCGTCAGAAGAAATTGGATAAGATGGATATTATCGAGCTGCAAAGTGAGAAACCAAAACCATCCTTTGATTTCAAATCAGCTCGTACACCCGGGCGCTTTATTTTCCAAGCCAAGGATTTGCAGATTGGTTATGACCGTCCACTTACAAAGCCCTTAAACCTTACCTTTGAACGCAATCAAAAGGTTGCTATTATCGGGGCAAATGGTATCGGGAAAACAACTCTCTTGAAGAGTCTCTTGGGCATTATCCCACCTATTGCTGGGGAAGTTGAACGCGGTGACTACCTAGAACTCGGTTACTTTGAACAAGAAGTAGAAGGTGGCAATCGTCAAACACCACTTGAAGCTGTCTGGAATGCCTTTCCAGCTCTCAACCAAGCTGAAGTCCGTGCAGCCCTTGCTCGTTGTGGTTTGACAACCAAGCATATTGAAAGCCAAATTCAGGTCTTGTCAGGTGGGGAACAAGCCAAGGTTCGTTTCTGTCTCTTGATGAATCGTGAAAACAATGTTTTAGTGCTGGACGAGCCTACCAACCACTTGGATGTGGATGCCAAGGATGAACTCAAACGTGCTCTCAAAGAATACAAGGGATCTATTCTAATGGTCTGCCACGAGCCAGACTTCTATGAAGGCTGGATGGACCAAATCTGGGATTTTAATAATTTAACTTAAGAATGAGAGTAAAAGAAATACAGTACCGAATGTGGGTACTGTATTTTTTAGGTTTTTAAGATTTAATACTCTTCGAAAATCAAATTCAAACCGCGTCAACGTCGCCTTGCCGTACTCAAGTACAGCCTGCGGCTAGTTTCCTAGTTTGCTCTTTGATTTTCATTAAGTTTAAAATCGTAGTCTTTCACCACTTCGATGCTGTCGATTGTGATAGCAGTAGTTGGCTTGTCTTTTTCATCTTTTTCTGCTTTAGCAATCTTATCCACAACATCCATACCGTCAATCACTTGACCAAAGACTGGGTGTTTACCATCTAGACTAGGGTTTCCACCTTCTTTGTAGGCCTCGATGATTTTCTTTGGATACTTGCTTGTAGGGAGTTTAGCAGAGGTATCTGTAGAGTTTTGGTTGATGAAGAACTGGCTACCATTGGTGTTTGGTTGACCAGTATTAGCCATAGCAAGAGCACCACGGATGTTATAGAGATAAGGAGTAATCTCGTTTTTGAAACCAGTTCCCTTGTCTTTGGTCTTATCCTTGTCATGCCAGATGGACTGACCACCTGTACCGTCCCCTTTTGGATCTCCGGTTTGGACCATAAAGCCATCGATGACACGGTGGAAGGTAATGCCGTTATAGTAGCCTTCTTTGGCATGAGTGAGGAAGTTTTCAACCGCTAGAGGAGCGAGTTTAGGGAAGAGTTTGATACGGATATCTCCTTGGCTTGTGTAGAGAATCACTTCAGCCTCGTCTTCAGCAACTTCTTTAGATAGTTGTGGGAAATTGGCGTTTTCGTTTGTTAAAGCATCGTTTAACTCCTTGGCAGATTGGGCTGCTGCTTTGGAGCTTTCCTCAGCGGCCAAGCTAGAATCTACATAGTCATCACCACGCAAACTACGTTGGATACTGCTACATCCAGCAAGGGCAAAAGTTGAGATTAATAGAAGTGTTACTATTTTTTTCATGGGAATCCTTTCAAAAATCATTTCTACCATTGTACCCTAAAAGGAAGTGGATTTCAAATGTTAGTGACAAGACAGTTTAAGAGGAAGCCAACCTGAAAGTCGCTTGTTTAGAGGTATCAATACCATAAGTGTACTCGAAGTATTTAGGAAACCAGATCTTAAGAAAGCTCGTAAAGCATTACAATTAGTAAACGTTAATTCGAAAGAATTACTATATTTTAAAAGAGCACATTTTCAAAGGATTTTTTCTTTTGGCTTCAATTCCTAATTAATCAATGAACTTAATACTAGGTCTCGAAAAGAATTATGCTTCCTCGTTCTGTCTGAGTTCAAAGAGGTCTTCTACTTTCAGATTAAAAACTTGAGCAATTTTAAGAGCCATTTCCAGCGAAGGGTTGTAACGGTTATTTTCCAAGTGCAGAATTGTCTCGCGTCGCATGCCGATGAGGTCGGCTAACTCCTGCTGGGTCATGCCTGTGGACTCACGAACAGATTTGAGATTAGTAATAATCTTGCTTTCTTTGACCATGCTTATCCTCTCCGTTCCAAGATAAAATAGACAACCGCAAAGATGAAAATCAAGGCAGCTATGCTAATAAAGATCTGGCCCATGTAAAGCGTGAGAGACCCTATATATCCAATGCTAACTGCTAGAATCATCAGTGCGCCTAGTATAAAAACAAACATCAAGCTAGCTGCCTTGGCTAAATTAGTATAAAAGCGTTCGTCCGGAGTTTCCTTGACATTTTTAAAACAGAAAAAGCCAAATACAATCACTTCAATAACGAGGCCAATCCCCAAAATCCATTCTCTAATACCAGAACTTTCGCTTGGGGTCGCAACCCAAATCCCTACTGTATAAAAAATGCTTGCTGCCAACACAAGTATCGTGTAAAGCTTAGCAGACAAGTCAAAAATAGTCTTTCCCTTATCTTTCTGAATTTTATGAGGCCGTGGTTTCGTATGTAGCCAGCTACAAATAGCTACAATTTGACCTGACACTGAAATACCAGTAATAACTAACTTGGGTCCCCAACTAAGATTAGAACCAAATAAAACAATAAAATCAATAAAGAGAGCTACGGCAATCATTGCAATGAGGCCACGCATTTTTTGACTTTTTTTCATGATAGACTCCTTTTTTGTGTTATAAATATATAACACTTAAATTTTATGTTATAAATATATCACATTCAAATTTAGAAAGCAAGAATTTATGTGCCAAGGTGGCAATTATTTGAAAAATTTTTTTAATAAAAGCCCTCGATAGTCAAACAACTAAAGAATTCTTTGAAGCAATGCATCGGATTTGGTTTGGATAGTTTCGTTAATAATATTTTATGATAAAAATTTTTTGGAAAATCTAGATACTGTATGAATCTCTACTTTTTTTCTTAGACTGTTATAAAGTTTGTCAGAATAAGCGTTATAGGTGTAGAAGTTAATTTTTACAGAGGTTAAGTAAGGATTTCAGTACACGTCAATAGATGTCAAAATACTGATTTTAAGCGATTTTTGATTTTTGGAAACTCATTATATCGCACTACAAATCAATAAAAACTCTACCTTTTACTCAACCCTTTTTAGATAAATATATCATCTGGATATTGAAGTTAAGCCCTGCTGTCATTTCGATGGCAGGGCTTTTTAATATTTGGTACACTAACTTCTTATCTATATTTTGGTGGATTTTAAGTTGACATCTACAAAGTTTAATGTTAGAATACATTCAAAAATATATTTGAATGAGGTGTTTTATGATTCAAAATGTTGTTACTTCAATAATCCTGTATTCTGGGACAGCCGTAGACTTACTTATTATCCTAATGTTATTTTTTGCCAAAAGAAAAAGCAGAAAAGACATCATTAACATCTATTTAGGACAATTTCTAGGCTCTGTTAGTCTAATATTGCTAAGTTTGCTTTTTGCATTTGTCTTAAATTATATTCCTAGTAAAGAGATTTTAGGTTTACTCGGTTTGATTCCAATTTTCCTAGGCCTCAAAGTTTTGCTTTTAGGAGATTCTGATGGAGAAGCTATTGCAAAAGATGGTTTGCGAAAAGACAATAAAAACCTGATTTTTCTAGTCGCTATGATTACTTTTGCAAGTTGTGGCGCTGACAATATTGGTGTCTTTGTCCCATATTTTATTACCTTAAATTTAGCGAATTTGATAGTGACTTTACTTACTTTTCTAGTCATGATTTATCTCTTGGTTTTTTCTGCCCAAAAATTAGCACAAGTCCCTTCTGTTGGAGAAATTTTGGAAAAATATAGCAGATGGTTTATTGCCGTTGTCTATTTAGGATTGGGGATATATATCCTGATTGAAAATAACAGTTTTGACATACTGTGGACTATATTAGGCTAGGAGAAAATATTATGAAAAAAGATAGTATCTGCCAAGTGAATGTTATAAATCAGCAAAATATTACAACCGCAACGAACTATCTTGAAAAGGAAAAAGTCCAAAAATCACTTCGCATTTTAACAAAATTTACCGATAATAAGCAGATAAATATCATCTTCTATCTTCTTGCTGTTGAAGAACTCTGTGTCTGTGATATAGCCTGTTTACTAAATCTCAGTATGGCATCTGCCTCCCACCATCTTCGTAAACTAGCCAATCAAAACATCTTGGGCACTAGAAGAGAGGGGAAAATTATATATTATTTTATAAAAGATGAGGAAATCAGGGATTTTTTTAATCAACTAGGATAACAACTATTTTTACTACTTTTCCATGATTCTAGGGAGCTACTCTATGAAATTTTTTGATGAAAATTACTCACAAGAAATACATACTCGTATCAAATCTTTAAGAGAAAAATATAATTTAAAGCAAAGCTACCTAGGTAATGCAGGTCAAGTTAGCCAAGTTGAAAAGAAAAAGCGACAAGTTACCGCTTCAATATTGCTTTATTTGAATACTCAAACCGACTTGGACTATAAAGAAATTATTTTTAGAGATATTGCCAAGTTTGTTGAAAATCTGTTTTACCACTGCTTCAGCTCTATTATATTTAGAGATTTAGAAACTGTAAATAAAAGAATGAATTCTTTGTCGGATGATGACTTAATTTCTATACAATCTAGCTGTCTTAGACTTTCCAAGACATTCGCAAATTTCAATATTCAAAGAAAAAAATTTTTGATTTCTGATGAAACTGAAAAAATTATCCATAATGGCAAAAAGGTCATTAAAAAATCAAAAAATATAAATCAATTTCAACAACAATGGACACATACGCCGAGTTAGCACCGCAAAGAAAGTTAGAATCTGTTAATCTTTATATCGATAAGATTGCTGAACTAACGCAATAACTACTCTACCATTCACTCTACCTTTTATTATGTAGCATTCTAAAAACATTGATGTACCAACGTTTATAACAGCTAAAATAGAAATTATTTAATCTTTTACAGACCTAAACTATTCCCCGATTTAGAATCTATTAATTCATATTTTATAAATTAATTAGTAGATATCGTTCTTAAAAATCCTTGATATTTCGCTGTTTTTAGTCTAATTGAAATCTATACTTTCCAAACCAGATCTTAAGAAAGCTCGTACAGCTAGCCGCAGGTTGTTCAAAGAACTGCTTTGAGGTTGTAGATAAGACTGACGAAGTAAGTAAGCATACCTACGGCAAGACGACGTTGACGTGGTTTGAATTTGATTTTCAAAGAGTATTATGGTTCACACCATGGGGTGTTTTTTGATGATTTTAAGCAAAATTCATACCATTTAATTGAAAGTTATTTAAATTAGATGAAAATTTGTTTTCTGAAAAAGTGGGAAAACATTGATTTTAAGCGAATTTTGAATCATATTCGAATGGGAGTTTTTAAAATCATGTTTCGGTGGTAAAAGTTCCAAACTGTATTCTCCATAGTAGAATGATATCACCTGCCAGCAAATCATCTGCCAATAAGTCCATATTTCGTTTGGGAACTGGCTTAGGATTTAGGAGCCAAGTATCCAAATCACGTTCAGGCGATATGAAGGGTTTGAGTTGATGGTCTTTATAAAATGTTTCTATAATAGTATTCATGACATTCTCTTTCTGTTGTTTCTTTAAAATTACAACAAATTTCTAAATGGTTTAAAAATTTAATAGTCTGTCAAGTTTTTTTCTTGACACCTGTCAGAAATCTGATATAATAGAACATGTGCTAAATAGCTCAGCTATTTCACCGAAATAAAAAATAAGAAAAGAGACTTTAAAAATGGCAGTTAAAATCCGTTTGACTCGTATGGGTTCTAAGAAAAAACCTTTCTACCGTATCAACGTAGCAGATTCACGTTCACCACGTGACGGACGTTTCATCGAAACAGTTGGAACTTACAACCCACTTGTTGCTGAAAACCAAGTAACTTTGAAAGAAGACCGCGTTCTTGCATGGTTGGCTGATGGAGCTCAACCTTCAGATACAGTACGTAACATCCTTTCAAAAGAAGGCGTATTGAAAAAATTCCACGATTCTAAATTCTCAAAATAAGTTTAAAGTAGGTTGACAGATGGATACGATTGAAAATCTCATTATTGCGATTGTGAAACCCTTGATTTCACAACCAGATGCCTTAACTATCAAGATTGAAGATACACCAGAGTTTTTGGAATATCATTTAGATCTTGATCAAAGTGATGTGGGTCGTGTAATCGGTCGTAAGGGTCGCACTATTTCTGCGATAAGAACGATTGTCTACTCTGTCCCAACTGAAGACAAAAAAGTAAGAATCGTTATTGACGAAAAATAAGAAGGGCGGGACGAATGTCTCGCTTTTTTTGCAAGGAGCAGGATATGAAGGATTTAACGTTTAGACAATTACAAGACTACTTACTGGAACATTACTAGCAGTCTCGGACTGAGGAAGGTCTCTTTATGAAGTTAGTGGAGGAAGTCGGAGAAGTAGCTGAGGTTTTTAATGGTCGTTCTGGTCGAAAAGAGGGCGTTCAGGATTCTAACGAGGAACTAGCAAAAGAACTGGCTGATGTCATTCACTACACCGTCGCAAGCGCGGCTATCAACCGTATTAATCTTACCAAGACTATCTTTGAGAAAGATAAAACAGCAGCCATTAAGTACCAATATGAACGAGATTTGGAAGGTTTTTTAGAGAATTTCTAAGAGAATAAGAAATAATTTTTTTCTTATAAAGAAGATTTCACCTATATTGGTCTAGCTAGTAAATAGAAAACAATGAAACTGGCAGTTTATATTATCAAAGTAAGGAATTTCCAAGAGGTAGACAAGCTAGAACTTGTGAGATAAGAACGAGAAAAGCAGATCAGACTTGCCGAATCCTTTTTAGGCAATGAAAAAGATAAACGGTGAAAGAAGGCATAAAATACTAATCCTAGAAATAGCATCTAGGATTTTACTATGGTAAAATGGAAAGACAGTCTCAAAAATTCTAGTCAATCAATCTTGAGAATAGCTATTTTTAAAAGGAGTAACAGTCTATGAACGAGAAAACAAAAGCATACCTAGCTGCCTTATCCTTTTCAGCCATCATTGGTTTTTCTTTTTTATTTACTAAGATTGCTTTAGGCTATGCCAGTCCTCTCACAAACTTAGCGCATCGCTATACAATCGCAGCTTTAGTAATGGTCGTTCTTCATCAAACCAAACTTATTAAAGTGAGTTTAAGTAGAAAAGATATTCTTTCTATTCTTCCTATGAGTCTTTTCTATCCTCTTCTCTTTTTTATTTTTCAATCCTTTGCTTTACAGTATATATCGTCTTCTGAAGCTGGAATTTTACAGGCTCTTGTACCGATTTTTACGCTCCTTTTAGCATCGGCCTTTCTCAAGGAAAAGACAAGCTTGCTTCAAAAGTTCTTTTTATTTTTATCCGTAGCAGGAGTAGTTTTCATCTTCCTTAGTAAAGGAGATAACTTTGGTACTGAGACTGCTAGCTTTGGCTTTCTCTTGATGTTGGGATCTGTTCTCTCCAATGCAATAAACAATATCCTCAGCAAGGCTAAAGGAGGTCGCTATCGGGCCATGGATATGACAGCTGTTGTGATATTTGTTGGCTTCGTCACCTTTAATACGCTGAGTCTGACCTCGCACTATCTAGAGGGGAACATATTAGCCTACTTTGCGCCGTTTGGACAGCTGCCCTATCTGCTTTCCATTCTCTATTTGGGAATTTTAGCCTCTATCGTTACTGGTAGTCTCACTATCTATGCTATTGTTCGACTTGGAGCATCAACCGTCAGTGTCTTTGGTAATCTTGGAACAGTTTTAACCATTCTAGCCGGAGCCCTTATCCTCCATGAACCAATTTATAGTTACCATGTGATCGGAGCCACTATGATTATTGCTGGAATTTTAGGCATGAATCTGATGAGAAAAAAGTAAAGATTGCTTAGCAGTCTTTTTCTTAATCTAAATGATACAGAAAATTCAAAATTTTTAATGTAATCAAGTTTAGAAAATGATGATTTTAATATAGCATGATAAAATAGATAAAAAGAATGATACTAGGATAGAGAGGAGAGAGTGTAGAAATGAAACAAAATGATATAGCTGAAGCTATTGCTTTTTATAACAGAAAACCTGAGATTTTGGTACGTCACATTATACCAGTCTTAGATTGTGACTTGACTGTTTATCATCGCCCTGGAAGCTCAAGTAAAGGACACATTATTTTTTATCATGGAGCTTGCGGCCGTAGTCAGATGTGGGCCTACCAGTATGATGCTTTTGAAGGATTTGACCTCTACTTTGTCAATGTTAGAGGACAGGGGGAATCACCTATGAAAGTTGGCCTACCTGACCTGGAAGGCGCTGTTCAAGATGTAGATGCTATTTTGTCCTATTTCCAGTTGGATAAGGTGATATTGGTCGGACATTCTTGGGGAGGAAATCCACTTCAAGAATACACCTATCGTCATCCAAATCGAGTTCTAGCCTTGGTCATGGTAGATAGTTGGGGACAGCATCGTTACCTATCAGATAAAGAGAGAAATCGCATAAAATATAGTTCTCTTATGTATAAAACGGTTCCTTGGAAGATGATTGCAGATAAGAACTCAAAAATGTGTACAGATAATCCTATCACAAGAGAATTAGTCAAGACGGCCATTATAGAAACTGGGCGAGATGTTTTTTTGAATCTTGGAATCACAGGTTTTTTGGCTGTCCATGAGATAGAAGGTTATCATGGAAATCCTCCCATGCTATTAGTAAGAGGTGAAAACGATTTTCCCAAACACCTAAAGAAAATCTATGATGATATCATTGCTCTAAATCCCAATGCGCGTCAAGTAACGATTTCAGACAGCAAACACCAACCGATGAATGACCATCCTGAAGAGTTTAATCAGCTTATTGGTGAATTTTTTGAAGATGTAGTAGGCCCGTAAGATAGGATCTATCCAACTTGTGAAAATCCTTGGAACGTGATAAAATAAAGGATAAGGATTTTTAATAATTCATTATATAGAATGAGTGGATTTCTTTATGAAGAGGATTGAAGTATCTACAGAAATTGGTAGTCTCTCTGTTACTTATCAAAAGCAAAAGAAAATGCTAGTTTGTTTAAGTGGTGCAGGTTTGCTACCGAGTTATGAAAATTTTTCACTTATACTTGAAAAACTTCCTCCTACAATTGGTTATTTGACAATTGATTTTCCGAACACAGGTAGGAGTCCGGTTCATGATCAAGCTGGAAAAAATCTAGATAATCTTGCAGATGCGGTTTATAAAGTACTTGAAGAATTGGCGATTTCTGAATATATACTTTGTGCACATAGTTTGAGTGGAATCTTAGCTTGCAAGTTGCTCAATAAACCAATTAAGTGTCAGGCTTTAGTAGCAATTGAACCGACAACTAAAAAAGTCATGTTTGCTGATTTTTCAGAAAATCCTTATCCAGAAATGGAAGATCAGATGAGGCTGATTGACGAGTGTGGTCCTGAACTTTATTTTAAGAGCTTAACTCAAGAGACATTTAGCCCTGAAATTAATAAAGAAGTCTGGGAATTAATGCAAGAAAAAAGCTCAGAGTTGGAAAATCAAGATTCAGAATTTCAGATATCTGGAGAGATTACTGAGGAAGATTTTGAGAATTTATCGATAGAAGCTTATGCCCCTGTATTTATTTTTTGTCAGGCTTATAGAGAAAAAGAGTACAGAGAATCAGAATATTGGACTTCCAATACTAAACTCATTTTAGGAGGGAATCACCATTATTTACAATGGTCAGAATCAGAAAAAATTGCGACTATTATTCGAGAATTGTCAGAATAAGATGGAAAGAAGGAGAGTACAGGAGACAAGATGAACTACTTTAATGTTGGGAAAATCGTCAATACGCAGGGCTTGCAGGGTGAGATGCGAGTCTTGTCTGTGACGGATTTTACAGAAGAACGGTTTAAAAAAGGGGCTGAGCTAGCCTTGTTTGATGAAAAAGATCAGTTTGTCCAAACAGTGACTATCGCTAGCCACCGTAAACAGAAGAACTTTGACATTATTAAATTAAAAGATATGTACCATATCAATGCTATTGAAAAGTACAAGGGATACAGTCTCAAGGTCGCTGAGGAAGATTTGAATGACCTAGACGATGGTGAATTTTATTATCACGAGATTATCGGTTTGGAAGTCTATGAGGGTGATAACTTGATTGGAACCATCAAGGAAATCCTACAACCAGGTGCTAACGATGTCTGGGTGGTCAAGCGAAAAAGTAAACGTGACTTGCTCTTGCCTTATATCCCACCAGTGGTTCTCAATGTTGATATTCCAAATAAACGGGTCGATGTGGAAATCTTAGAAGGGTTAGACGATGAAGATTGATATTTTAACCCTTTTTCCAGAGATGTTTTCTCCACTGGAGCACTCAATCGTTGGAAAGGCTCGAGAAAAAGGGCTCTTGGATATCCAGTATCATAACTTCCGAGAAAATGCTGAAAAGGCTCGTCATGTCGATGATGAGCCCTACGGAGGCGGTCAGGGCATGTTGCTCCGAGCGCAACCTATTTTCGATGCCTTTGATGCTATTGAAAAGAAAAATCCGCGCGTCATTCTCCTAGACCCAGCTGGCAAGCAGTTTGATCAGACTTATGCTGAGGATTTAGCTCAAGAGGAAGAGCTAATCTTTATCTGTGGGCACTATGAGGGTTATGATGAGCGTATTAAGACCTTGGTGACAGATGAGATTTCCCTGGGCGACTATGTCCTCACTGGTGGTGAATTGGCAGCCATGACCATGATTGATGCGACGGTACGCCTGATTCCAGAAGTGATTGGCAAGGAGTCTAGCCACCAAGATGATAGTTTTTCTTCTGGCCTTCTTGAATACCCTCAGTACACACGTCCCTATGATTATAGAGGCATGGTTGTGCCAGATGTACTGATGAGCGGGCACCATGAAAAGATTCGTCAGTGGCGCCTGTATGAGAGTTTAAAGAAAACCTACGAGCGCAGACCGGATTTGCTTGAACATTATCAACTGACAGCAGAAGAAGAAAAAATGCTGGCAGAAATCAAAGAAAACAAAGAATAAAGGAGAAACCTATGCAAGTAATCAAACGTGATGGAGAAATTGCTGAATTTAATCCAGATAAGATTTACCAAGCTATCTTAAAGGCAGCTCAGACTGTCTATGTATTGACAGATGATTTGCGTCAAAACCTTGCACAAGTCACTAAGAAAGTGGTTTTGGATTTGGAAGAAGCCAAGGTGGAACGTGCTACCATCAGCATGATTCAGTCTTTGGTTGAACATCGTTTACTGGGAGCAGGTTACATTACTATCGCAGAACACTACATTTCCTATCGTCTACAACGTGACTTGGAAAGAAGTGGTTATGGAGATCACATCGCCGTTCATTTACATTTTGAACAAGTTCGCTAAGAAAAAAGAGTGGGATGAAGCAACTACATCTCACTCTTTCTTAAATCTATTTTTTTGGGCTGTTTGGACAGTTGAAGGGACAAATCGTAGGCGTTGAATATCGCTTATGCGGATAATACGGGTCACATTTTTGGCGAAATTTTTCACGATAATTTGTTGGCGTTGGTGATCGTATTTGATGATATCACCTGTAAAACTTGTCTCAGATAAGATAAGGTGAACAGCGGTTTGTTTCTGGATAGCCTCTTCAATAGTGGCTGTAAGGGAGTTGGTTTCAGTCTGGTCAGGTTCTTCATGTCCATTTAAAAAGTCATGTATTTTATCTAGAACTTGCTGGAATTTATGTCTCATATTGGCCTCCCTTCTTTTATATCAATATTATATAAAATTTTCCTAAAATCTACAAGATTTTACGAATAATCAGATAAAAGCTAAAAAAGGAGAAGAAAATGGCAGAATTTACATTTGAAATCGAAGAGCACTTGTTGACTCTTTCTGAAAACGAAAAAGGTTGGACCAAGGAAATCAACCGTGTGAGCTTTAATGGTGCCCCTGCAAAGTTTGATATTCGTGCTTGGAGCCCAGATCATACTAAAATGGGCAAAGGAATTACTCTCTCTAATGAAGAATTTCAAACCATGGTGGATGCTTTTAAAGGAAACTAATACTCTTCGAAAATCTCTTCAAACCGAGTCAGCTTCGCCTTGCCGTACTCAAGTATAGCCTGTGGCTAGCTTCCTAGTTTGCTCTTTGATTTTCATTAAGTATAAGTTTTCAAAATGAAAGAAAAGGATATTGAGTTATGACAACTCGCTATCCTTTTTTAGTTAGTAAAGTAAGACTGATTTTTAAGGCGTTGAAGTAGTGGACGGCTAATAATACTAATAGCAATAATTTTACCAAAATCTGGTATGATAAAGGGAAATACCCCCACAACAAGAGCTTTTTCAAATGGCATTCCAGCTAGGAAATGCAAGCCAATGATTCCACCGACAAAGACAAGGGCATCACCCAAGAGGTTTGCAAGAAAAATCTTGACAACTCCACTCTTGCTGTTAGTTATGGAAGAAGTAAGTCCAGAGTATACAAGATAAAACCAAAGATAACCTGCAGTAGGACCAACCAAAGCATGAAATCCAGCTCCACCTCCTGCAAAGACAGGAAGACCGATAGCACCTAGAAGAAGATAGAGTCCAACAGAAAGTACAGCCTCTCTCGGTCTAAAGACAGTAGCAATCAAGCCGATTGCAAAGTTCTGCAGAGTGAAGGGCACAGGTCCAATTGGAAGACTGATTTGTGCCAAAACAGCAATGAGAGCAGCCCCAATAGCAGGGATAGCATAAACGTGAGCTTTTTTCATAATAGTTAACCTCTTTTCTGATGTATAGTAACAATTATACTCGTAGAGGAATCATTGTCAACCGATTTTTAAAAACAAGGTAACAAAAGCTGTAACGGCCGATTTTGCTTACTGATTAAGTTGGATAATTGTTTTGTTGATTCGAAGACATTAAAAAAGAAGCAGACACATTTGTATCAGCTTCTTTTATTTCGATTAACGCATAGTTACAAATTCTTCAGATGCAGTTGGGTGAATCGCTACGGTTGCATCAAAGTCTGCCTTGGTTGCTCCCATTTTGATAGCAACAGCAAATCCTTGAATCATTTCATCAACACCATAGCCAATTCCATGAAGTCCGACAACTTTTTCTTCTGAACCAGCTGTGATCAATTTGAAACGAGTTTCTTGACGGTTGCAAGTGCAAGCAGAGTACATAGACGTAAAGCTTGATTTGTAAACCTTGATTTGGTCTTGACCGTATTCTTTAATGGCTTGTTCTTCTGTCAAACCAACCGTTCCGATAGCAGGGTGTGAAAAGACAACAGTTGGAATAGTTGAGTAGTCCATTTTTGCAGTTGTTTTTCCGTTAAAGAGACGTTCAGATAGGGTACGCCCAGCCTTGATTGCAACTGGAGTTAGTTCTTTTTCGCCCGTTACATCACCTAGAGCGTAGATTCCCTCAACAACAGTATTTTGGTATTCATCCACTTGGATAAAGCCACGTTCGTTTAAAGTCACTCCAGCTTTTTCAAGTTGCAAGCCCTTAACGTTTGGACGGCGACCTGTAGCCCAGATAACTTGGCTAGCTGTGTGACTAGTACCATCTTCGAAATGAATGGTAATTCCTTCAGCAGTTTTTTCTAACTTGATAGGGACTTTGTGAGTATGAAGTGGCAAGTTTGTTCTTTCCATTTCATTTACCAAACCTTCAACGATGTAAGAATCAAAACCACGTAAAGGACGATTGCGGCGAACAAAGAGGTCTGTCTTGACACCAAAAGTGTGGAGAACGCCAGCCAATTCAACGGCAATATAACCCGCGCCTAGAATAGCAACTGACTCTGGAAGTTCTTCCCAGGCAAATACATCATCAGAAGAGCCACCTAGTTCAGCACCAGGAACGTCTGGAATACTTGGATGGGCACCAGTAGCAATCACGATATGTTTAGCACGAATCAGTTCACCATTTACGCTAACAGTATGAGAATCTACAAATTCAGCATGGCCTTCAATCAAGTCTACACCGTTGCGTTTAAAACTGCCATCATAAGAAGAACGAGCGCGATCGATGTAAGCTTCACGATTGCGACGTAGGGTTGCAAAGTCAAAGTTAAGATCAGTAGTCTTAAAGCCGTAGTCTTCTCCAAATTGATGGAAAGTTTCAGCGATTTGCGCCCCGTACCACATGATTTTCTTAGGAACACAGCCGACATTGACACAGGTTCCACCTAATTTCTTTTCCTCAATAACGGCCGCTTTGGCCCCATGTTCACCAGCACGGTTCATGGTAGCAATTCCTCCGCTACCTCCACCAATAGCAATGATATCGTATTCTCTCATTGAAAACTCCTTTGTACTCTTTTAAATAATAGAGTGTCATTTTTTGATAGTCATATTCTATCTTTTTTTTTATCTGATTGCAAAAATCTGCTACGTTCAAAAAAATTAAAGAAAAGGCTTGCAAAAAAGAAAAATAAAGTGTATTATATAACTAGTACAATGATTGTAAAATAAATTCCGAACAATAATTAAATCCTGAAATGTCATTATTTCGTTATGAAATGTTATTGTTTCAAATTGATAATTTTTGTATAATATTGTTAAGAACTTTAAATCAAAAAGGAGTTTCATTATGAAAAAGAATGGTAAAGCTAAAAAGTGGCAATTGTATGCAGCAATCGGTGCTGCAAGTGTAGTTGTATTGGGTGCTGGAGGGATTTTACTCTTTAGACAACCATCTCAAACCGCTGTAAAAGATGAACCTACTCATCTTGTTGTTGCCAAGGAAGGAAGCGTGGCATCCTCTGTTTTATTGTCAGGGACAGTAACAGCAAAAAATGAACAATATGTTTATTTTGATGCTAGTAAGGGAGATTTAGATGAAATCCTTGTTTCTGTGGGTGATAAGGTCAGCGAAGGGCAGGCTTTAGTCAAGTACAGTAGTTCAGAAGCCCAGGCAGCCTATGATTCAGCTAGTCGAGCAGTAGCTAAGGCAGATCGTCATATCAACGAACTCAATCAAGCACGAAATGAAGCCGCTTCAGCTCCGGCTCCACAGTTACCAGTACCAGCAGGAGGCGAAGGAGCTGCAGCCCAAACTCCAGCTCCAGTCTCAGGAAATTCAGTTTCATCTATTGATGCACAACTAGGTGATGCTCGTGATGCTCGTGCAGATGCAGCAGCACAATTAAGTAAGGCTCAAAGTCAGTTGGATGCAATGACGGTTCTCAGCACTCTAGAAGGAACTGTGGTCGAAGTCAACCGTAATGTTTCTAAATCTCCAACTGGAGCTAGCCAGGTGGTAGTTCATGTCGTTAGCAATGAAAACTTGCAAGTTAAGGGTGAACTATCTGAATATAACCTTGCCAACTTATCTGTAGGTCAAGAAGTAACCTTTACTTCTAAAGTTTACCAAGATAAGAGCTGGACTGGTAAGCTTAGCTATATTTCTGACTACCCTAAAAACAATGGCGAAGCAACAAGTGCAGCTGCAGCAGCAGGTGGTAACTCTGGTTCTAAATATCCATATACCATCGATGTTACAAGTGAAATCGGTGACTTGAAACAAGGATTCTCAGTAAGTGTTGAGGTCAAGAATAAGAGTAAAGCCATTTTGGTTCCTCTAACAAGTGTTGTGACTGAAAATGATAAGAACTATGTCTGGGTACTTGACGAGCAGAAAAAGGCCAAGAAAGTGGAAGTTGGTTTGGGAAATGCTGATGCAGACAACCAAGAAATCACTTCAGGTCTGACAAATGGAGTCAAGGTCATCAGTAACCCAACGTCTTCTCTAGAGGAAGGAAAAGAGGTGAAGGCTGATGAAGCAACTAATTAGTTTAAAAAATATCTGCAGAAGTTACCGGAATGGTGACCAAGAACTGCAGGTTCTCAAAAATATCAACCTAGAAGTGAATGAGGGTGAATTTGTTGCCATCATGGGACCATCTGGTTCTGGTAAGTCCACTCTGATGAATACGATTGGCATGTTGGATACACCAACCAGTGGAGAGTATTATCTTGAAGGCCAAGAAGTGGCTGGACTGGGTGAAAAACAACTAGCCAAGGTTCGTAACCAACAAATCGGATTTGTCTTTCAGCAGTTCTTTCTTCTATCTAAACTCAATGCTTTACAAAATGTAGAATTGCCCTTGATTTACGCAGGAGTTTCGGCTTCAAAACGTCGCAAGTTAGCCGAGGAATATTTAGATAAGGTTGAATTGACCGAACGTAGTCACCATTTGCCTTCAGAATTATCTGGAGGTCAAAAGCAACGTGTGGCTATTGCGCGTGCCTTGGTAAACAATCCTTCTATCATCCTAGCGGACGAACCGACAGGAGCCTTGGATACCAAAACAGGTAACCAAATCATGCAATTATTAGTTGAACTGAATAATGAAGGAAAAACAATTATTATGGTAACACATGAGCCTGAAATCGCTGCTTATGCCAAACGCCAGATCGTCATTCGAGATGGAGTTATTTCGTCTGACAGTGCGCAGTTAGAAAAGGAGGAAAACTAAGATGCAGAATCTGAAATTTGCCTTTTCATCTATCATGGCACATAAGATGCGCTCTTTTCTCACAATGATTGGAATCATCATCGGTGTTTCATCAGTTGTTGTAATTATGGCTCTAGGTGATTCCATGTCTCGTCAAGTTAATAAAAACATGACCAAGTCACAGAAGAATATCCATGTCTTTTTCTCGCCTATCAAAAGTAAAGATGGTTCTTTTACACAAAAGCAATCAGCTTTGACAGTGTCTGGTAAAGAAGAGGATGTTCCTGTTGAACCACCAAAACCGCAAGAAGCTTGGGTCAAGGAGGCAGCAAAACTTAAGGGTGTGGACAGTTACTATGTAACCAACTCAACAAATACCACCCTATCCTATAAAGATAAAAAAGTGGAGCGCGCTAGCTTGACGGGTGGGAATATTACCTACATGAAGGCGGTTGAAAATGAAATTGTTGCAGGCCGAAGTCTCATAGCTCAGGATTATAAAGATGTGGCCAGTGTCATTTTACTAGACCAAGAACTTGCTAATAGTCTGTTTGGATCTGCTCAAGAAGCTGTTAACCAGGTTATAGATGTTGGTGGCTTTAGCTATCGTGTCATTGGTGTTTATACCAGCGATGAGGCCAAGACTGCCAAGACTTTTGGTATTGGTGGACTTCCGATTACGACTAATATCTCTCTTGCAAATAATTTCAATATGGATGAGATTTCTGATATTGTCTTCCGTGTTAATGATACCAGTTTGACACCAACTGTGGGACCAGAATTAGCTAGAAAATTGACCGAAATTGCTGGTATTCAGCAAGGGGAGTATCAGGTGGCAGATGCGACTGCAGCCTTCCAAGAAGTACAACAACTTTTTGGATTTATGACGACGGTTATTAGTGCCATCGCAGGAATTTCTCTCTTTGTTGGAGGGACTGGTGTTATGAACATCATGCTGGTTTCGGTGACAGAGCGTACTCGTGAGATTGGTCTCCGTAAGGCTTTGGGTGCGACACGTGCTAATATTTTAATCCAATTTTTGATTGAATCCATGATTTTGACCTTGTTAGGCGGAGTCATTGGTTTAACCATTGCGACAGGCTTAACCGCTATAGCGGGCATACTCTTGCAAGGATTGATTGCGGGTATAGAAGTAGGAGTGTCAATCCCGGTTGCCCTATTTAGTCTTGCAGTTTCGGCTAGCGTTGGTATGATTTTTGGAGTCTTGCCAGCCAACAAGGCATCTAAACTTGATCCAATTGAAGCCCTTCGATATGAGTAAGATCAACAAGATGGACACTTGTCTATCTTGTTTTTGTATGGATTTCTCTATCGAAAATCCTTAAAAATGTGATATAATGAAGTGTTAGAAAAACAGGTTTCATTTGCCTGGAAAGGAAAAATTATGTCTGAAAAGAATTTTTATATTACAACACCGATTTACTATCCATCTGGTAAACTTCATATCGGTTCTGCCTACACAACCATCGCTTGTGATGTCCTAGCGCGTTACAAACGCTTGATGGGCTACGATGTCTTTTATCTGACAGGTCTTGATGAGCATGGTCAGAAAATCCAGCAGAAAGCTGAAGAAGCTGGCATCACACCTCAAGCTTATGTTGATGGGATGGCAGTTGGAGTTAAAGAACTCTGGCAATTACTCGATATCTCATACGATAAATTTATCCGTACAACGGATGACTACCATGAAAAAGTTGTCGCACAGGTCTTTGAGCGCTTGCTTGCTCAAGATGATATCTATTTGGGTGAATACTCTGGTTGGTACTCAGTATCAGATGAGGAATTCTTTACAGAAAGCCAGCTCGCAGAAGTATTCCGTGATGAAGCTGGAAATGTAACTGGTGGTATTGCTCCATCAGGTCACGAGGTTGAATGGGTATCTGAAGAGTCATACTTCCTTCGTCTCAGCAAATACCAAGACCGCTTGGTCGAATTTTTCAAAGCTCATCCTGAATTTATCACTCCAGATGGTCGTCTGAATGAAATGCTTCGCAACTTTATCGAGCCAGGTTTAGAGGATTTGGCTGTTTCTCGTACAACCTTTACATGGGGCGTGCCAGTACCATCAAATCCTAAACACGTTGTCTATGTTTGGATTGATGCTCTTCTTAACTATGCGACAGCTCTTGGCTACGGTCAAGACGAACATGGTAACTTTGACAAGTTCTGGAATGGAACAGTCTTCCACATGGTAGGAAAAGATATCCTTCGATTCCACTCAATATACTGGCCAATCCTTCTTATGATGTTGGATATCAAATTGCCAGAACGTTTGATTGCCCACGGTTGGTTCGTCATGAAAGATGGCAAAATGTCTAAGTCTAAAGGGAATGTGGTTTACCCTGAAATGTTGGTAGAGCGTTATGGACTAGATCCACTTCGTTACTACCTCATGCGTAGCCTTCCAGTTGGTTCAGATGGAACTTTCACTCCTGAAGACTATGTCGGCCGTATCAACTATGAATTGGCCAATGACCTTGGAAATCTCCTCAACCGTACGGTTTCTATGATTAACAAGTACTTTGATGGACAAATTCCTGCCTATGAAGAAGGTGTAACAGAGTTTGACCATGCTCTTGCTCAAGTAGCTGCTGAATCAATTGCTGACTACCATACACATATGGATGCAGTTGACTATCCACGTGCACTTGAAGCAGTCTGGACCCTGATCTCTCGTACCAATAAATACATCGATGAGACCGCACCATGGGTCTTGGCTAAGGATGAAGCACTTCGTGACCAATTAGCAAGTGTCATGAGCCACTTGGCAGCCAGCCTTCGCGTCGTAGCACACTTGATTGAGCCATTTATGATGGAAACAAGTCGTGCAGTCTTGACTCAACTTGGCTTAGCAGAAGTTTCTAGTCTTGAAAACTTGAGTTTGGCTGATTTCCCTGCTGTTGTGACTGTAGTTGCCAAAGGAACACCAATCTTCCCACGTCTGGATATGGAAGAAGAAATCGCCTATATCAAGGAACAAATGGAAGGCAATAAACTAGCAGTCGAAAAAGAGTGGAACCCAGACGAAGTTGAACTCAAACTAAACAAGGAAGAAATCAAGTTTGAAGACTTTGACAAAGTCGAAATCCGTGTCGCAGAAGTCAAAGAAGTTTCTAAAGTAGAAGGTTCAGATAAGTTGCTTCAATTCCGCTTGGATGCTGGTGATGGTGAAGATCGTCAAATCCTCTCAGGAATTGCCAAATACTATCCAAACGAACAAGAATTGGTCGGCAAGAAAGTTCAAATTGTTGCTAACCTCAAACCTCGTAAAATGATGAAGAAATATGTCAGCCAAGGTATGATCCTATCAGCTGAACATGATGGAAAATTAACCCTTCTCACAGTTGATCCAGCTGTACCAAACGGAAGTGTGATTGGGTAAAAATAGACAGGACTAGTTTATGCTAGTTCTGTTTTTTTATTTTAACTATTATGCTTTACAAACTAGTGTGAAAGTGGTATATTATAGACGAAGCTACTAGTAGGTATTACAAAATAAGTTAGAAGGGAGAAGGGATGAAAGAAACTCAACTATTAAAAGGTGTTCTTGAAGGTTGTGTCTTGGATATGATTGGTCAAAAAGAGCGATATGGTTATGAGTTGGTTCAGACTTTGCGAGAGGCTGGATTTGATACTATAGTTCCAGGAACTATTTATCCTTTGTTGCAAAAGTTAGAAAAAAATCAATGGATAAGAGGCGACATGCGCCCGTCGCCAGACGGTCCAGATCGGAAGTATTTTTCGTTAACCAAAGAAGGAGAAGAGCGTGTCTCAGTCTTTTGGCAACAATGGGACGATTTGAGTCAAAAAGTTGAAGGGATTAAAAATGGGAGTTAAAGCATGAAGAAAATGAAGTATTATGAAGAAACAAGCGCTTTGCTGCATGAGTTTTCTGAGGAGAATCAGCAATATTTTAAGGAACTTTGGGAAAGTTTTAATCTTGCTGGATTTCTCTATGATGAGGACTATCTCAGAGAGCAGATCTATTTGATGATGTTAGATTTCTCAGAAGCAGAACGAGATGGTATGAGTGCAGAGGATTATCTAGGTAAGAATCCTAAAAAAATAATGAAAGAGATTCTCAAGGAAGCACCACGCAGTTCTATTAAAGAGTCCCTTTTGACCCCAATTCTGGTCCTAGCGGTATTACGTTATTATCAACTACTAAGTGATTTTTCTAAAGGTCCTCTCTTAACAGTCAATTTGCTAACTTTTTTAGGGCAACTTCTTCTTTTTCTGGTCGGATTTGCTCTTGTGGCCACAATCTTACGTTGGGGGCTAGTCCAAGATTCTCCTAAGATGAAAATTGGCACTTATATTGTTGTTGGAAGTCTTGTTCTGCTAGTCGTTCTAGGATATGTAGGAATGGGAAGTTTTATACAAGAAGGAGCCTTTTATCTTCCTGCTCCCTGGGATAGTTTCCTTGTCTTTACGCTTTCTCTAGTCATCAGTATT
Organism: Streptococcus sp. KHUD_015; assembly: GCF_051106265.1. Taxonomy (GTDB): domain Bacteria; phylum Bacillota; class Bacilli; order Lactobacillales; family Streptococcaceae; genus Streptococcus. The sequence goes on along the minus strand of NZ_CP193665.1, from coordinate 1,352,260 downwards.
TGGAATTGGAAAGAAGCGGTCTTTCGTCCCTTTGTCAGTATGATTGTTGCCCACCTTATTGTAGGGTCTCTGCTCCGTTATTATGCGTGGATGGGCATTTCAAATGTTTTCCTTACAAAATTCATTCCTTTAGCTGTTCTCTTTATTGGTATCTTTCTCTTTTTCCGTGGGTTTAAAAAGATAACATGGAGTGAAATATAGTCAAAAAGCCGTTGCAAAGCGGTTTTTTGTTATAATGAAGGGAAGAATGTTAGAAATTTAAGGAGAAAAATTTGATGAGATACATAACTCTTGGTCAAGATGACAAAGAATTATCAGAAATTGTTCTCGGAATGATGAGAATAGAAGATAAGTCTGTAAAAGAAGTTGAAGAGCTTGTAGAAACAGCACTTTCTGTTGGAATCAATGCTTTTGACTTGGCTGATATATATGGTCGTGGTCGTTGTGAAGAACTGTTAGGTCTTGTCCTAAAAAATCGTCCAGATTTAAGAGAAAAGATGTGGATTCAGTCCAAATGTGGCATTCGCATTGAAGAATTTACCTATTTTGATTTTTCAAAAGAGTATATATTACAATCAGTTGATGGGATTTTAGAAAGATTGCAGGTTGATTATTTAGATAGCTTGCTCCTTCATCGACCAGATGCTTTGATGGAAGCTGAGCAAGTAGCAGAAGCCTTTGAAATTCTACAAAAATCAGGTAAGGTTCGAGATTTTGGAGTTTCTAATCAAAATCCTATGATGATGGAGTTGCTTAAAAAAGATGTCAAGCAGCCGTTAGCTGTTAATCAGCTACAATTGAGTGCGGCTTTTACTCCAGGATTCGAATCAGGTTTCCATGTCAATATGGAAGGTGACAAGGCAGCTTTGCGTGATGGTAGCGTCTTTGAATACTGCAAATTAAACGATATGGTTATTCAGGCCTGGTCAGTCTTGCAGTTCGGATATTTCAAAGGGAATTTTGTTGGAAATGAGAAGTTCCAACAACTAAACCAAGTCCTAAATCGACTAGCATTAAAATACAGTGTGAGCCCATCAGCTATTGCTATCGCTTGGGTGTTACGCTACCCAGCAAAAATGCAGGCAGTCGTAGGTACAACAAATCCTAAGCATTTGAGAGAAGCTAGCCAAGCGGCAAACTTTAGCTTAACAAGAAAAGAATGGTATGAAATTTACATCGCTGCAGGGAATGATTTACCTTAGGCAAAAATGCATTTAAAGAAATCACAGTCAAAAAAACGTTGCAAAACGGTTTTTTGTTATGTGACCATTTGTTTGTCTTGATTCGTTAGGTACGGTTCATTAACGAATGATTATGATTTAATACTCAATGAAAATCGAAAAGCAAACTAGGAAGCTAGCCGCAAGTTGCTCAAAACACTGTTTTGAGGCTGTAGATAAGACTGACGAAGTCAGTCACATATATACGGTAAGGCGACGCTGACGTGGTTTGAAGAGTATAACTATTCTGATTTACATACTAGTAGGGAAGCAGTATTCCATAATTGACGGCACGCTAGTAGGTACTATAAAATGGACTAGAGTACATTTTTGATTGGGTATAAAACATCATAGATAATAAAAATAGGTTAGGATTTTTTGTCCTAACCTATTTTTACATGAAATAAACAATGGCAATGTACTGGAGGGAAGATGCTGCTAGGATAAAGAGATGCCAAATCATGTGGAAATAAGGTTTTTTCTTGGCGTAAAATCCAGCTCCAACTGTATAACAGAGTCCGCCAGTGACCATGAGACTCCAGAAAATGGGTGTCATTTGACTGATAATGGCAGGAATGATAGCCAGAACCAACCAGCCCATAATCAGGTAAAGAGCAAGGCTAAATTTCTCATTGACTTGTTTAGCAAAGATTTTATAGAGGATTCCGAAAATGGTCGTTCCCCACTGGATGGCAATAATCAGATAGCCAAACCAGTTATTCATTAAGGTCAATACGACGGGCGTGTAAGAGCCAGCAATGGCAACGTAAATCATAGAATGGTCAATGATTCTCAAGACATATTTGTGGGTTGAACCATAGGCCATAGAGTGATAAATGGTGGATGATAGGAACATGAGAAAGAGACTGATAACGAAAATGGAAACGCCGATAGATGATAAAAATCCGTGTGTCTCATAACTATAGGTGGATGAAATGGGGAGTAAGATGAGCATGATGACTGCACCTACGGCATGGGTCACACTATTAGCAATCTCCTCTCCAAAACTGAGTTGTTTGCTGAGTTTAAGACTAGTGTTCATTGGATTACCTCCTCTTGAGTACGATGGATTAAGGCTAGAGTTTGATGATAGAGTTTAACGGTTTGGCAGCTGGTTTGGATAATGGGGTTAGCTGGGTCAATTCCTTGGTTCATGTAGTTCACAAAAGCATCGTAGAGTTGGTCTGAACTTGCTTGACTTTGGAGAGTATTAAGTGTCTGAGCTATTTCTTGAATAGAAAATACCGACTTGAGGGTTGTGATAGCAATCAAACGGGCAATCTGTTGGCGTTGGTATTTTTTCTTGTCAGGCTTTGTCAGGTAACCATGTTTGACATAGTTATTGACCATGGATGCTGTTAGCCCCTTATCTTTATCAGGAGAGATAGGGGCGCAGACCTGATTGACATAGAGCAAAACCTGGTCCAGATAGAGGTCAATATTTGGGATTTCTGCCCATTTAGGGTAGGAAAAGGTAGTTTTCATTTCCAACTCCTTTTTATCTAGTTTTGATAACTAGATTATAAAATAACAAAAACAGAAAGTCAAGTTTTAACTGCTTGTGAAAAGGCTTAAATTATGCTATGATGGGAGAAACTAGTCAGAAAAGAGGAGAAAAGATGGAGATTCGTTTAGCTTTTCCAAATGAGGTAGATGCCATCATGCAAGTGATGGAGGAAGCCAAGAAATGTTTAGCGGATGCTGGTAGTGATCAGTGGCAAAATGGTTATCCAAATGCTGATATTATTATTGAGGATATTATCTCAGGCCAAGCCTACGTAGCCTTGGAAGATGGAGAACTGCTAGCCTATGCTGCTGTGACCAAGAGTCCAGAGGCAGCCTATGAAGCCATTTATGAAGGAAACTGGCAAGCTGGAGAGTCAGAGTACCTAGTCTTTCACCGTATTGCTGTGGCAGCAGATGTCCAGGGACAGGGGGTTGCTCAGACTTTCCTAGAGGGCTTAATTGAAGGTTTTGACTATCTAGATTTTCGCTCAGATACGCATGCTGAAAACAAGGTTATGCAACATATTTTTGAAAAACTTGGTTTCAAACAGGTTGGAAAGGTGCCAGTTGATGGGGAACGCTTGGCCTATCAAAAATTGAAGAAATAATGCAAAAGAAGTACGCAAAAATGCTCTATTCTTCGCCAATTGGCTCCCTTTCTCTCGTAGCTGATGACCAGTATTTGTATGGCATTTGGGTGCAGGAGCAGAAGCATTTTGAGAGAGGGATAGGAGTTGAAACGATAGAAGTAGTTGTTAGTCATCCCATTTTAGACTCAGTTATTGCTTGCTTAGATGCTTACTTTAAAGGCAAGTCTCAGGATTTATCCAACTTGCCCTTGGCTCCAGTCGGAACGGATTTTGAAAAGCGAGTTTGGTCCTATTTACAGGAAATTCCTTATGGTCAGACAGTGACCTATGGGCAAATTGCTCAAGACCTGCAAGTGGCTTCTGCTCAAGCAATTGGTGGAGCAGTGGGACGCAATCCTTGGTCTATCCTAGTACCTTGTCACCGTGTGCTGGGAGCAGGTAAGCGTCTGACAGGTTATGCTGCAGGAGTGGAAAAGAAAGCTTGGCTCTTGGATCATGAAGTCGTAGATTTTAAAGATATAAATAATAGAAAGTGAAAGACATGTTAGAATTTATCGAATACCCAAAATGTTCAACTTGTAAAAAAGCAAAACAAGAATTAAACCAACTTGGTGTGGACTACAAAGCCGTCCATATCGTCGAAGAAACACCAAGCCAAGAAGTCATTTTAAACTGGTTAGAGACTTCAGGTTTCGAGTTGAAGCAATTTTTCAACACCAGTGGGATCAAATACCGTGAATTAGGACTGAAAGATAAGGTAGGAAGTCTGTCAAACCAAGAAGCGGCTGAGTTGCTAGCAAGCGATGGAATGTTGTTAAAACGGCCCATTTTAGTAGAAAATGGAACTGTTAAGCAAATCGGTTATCGAAAACCTTATGAAGAATTGGGATTGAAATAGTTTTTATCTATCTCTTTGATAGATAAAATATATAACCTCCCTGTTTCAAAGTATGATAAACTAGTAGGTAGACAAAGTCTGTATCTGACCGTAGCAAATAATTTCATTGACGGCAGAAGTATGGTAGAATGAATCATTATCAGGAGAGGATGTTTTTATGAATGTTACAACGATTTTAGCATCAGATTGGTATCAAAACTTGATGCAATTGATTCCGGATGGCAAGCTCTTTAGCCTACGTTCGGTCTTTGATGGGATTCCAAGAATTGTCCAACAACTTCCAACAACGATTATGTTGACAATTGGTGGTGCCCTTTTTGGCTTGGTTTTAGCACTTCTTTTTGCCATTGTGAAAATCAATCGTGTCAAGATTTTATATCCCTTGCAGGCTTTCTTTGTTAGTTTCTTAAAAGGGACACCGATTTTGGTGCAACTCATGCTGACCTACTACGGAATCCCTTTGGCTTTGAAAGCTCTCAATCAGCAATGGGGTACTGGTTTCAATATCAATGCGATTCCAGCGGCTGTTTTTGCGATTGTAGCCTTTGCCTTTAATGAGGCAGCTTATGCTAGTGAAACCATTCGTGCAGCCATTCTCTCAGTCAATCCTGGTGAGATTGAGGCGGCACGTAGTTTGGGTATGACCCGAGCGCAAGTTTATCGTCGAGTGATTATTCCAAATGCGGCAGTTGTGGCGACTCCAACCTTAATCAATTCCCTAATCGGATTGACCAAGGGAACTTCCCTAGCCTTTAGTGCGGGTGTTGTGGAAGTCTTTGCCCAAGCTCAGATTTTGGGTGGTGCCGATTACCGCTATTTTGAACGCTTTATTTCCGTTGCCCTTGTTTATTGGGTAGTCAATATCGGTATTGAAAGTCTTGGTCGTTTCATCGAGAGAAAAATGGCTATTTCTGCACCTGATACAGTGCAAACAGATGTGAAAGGAGACCTTCGTTAATGATTAAGATTTCGAATTTAAGCAAATCCTTTTCAGGACAGACTGTCTTGGATCATCTGGACTTGGATATTCAAAAAGGGGAAGTTGTAGCCTTGATTGGTTCTTCAGGAGCTGGAAAATCAACCTTTCTTCGCAGTCTCAATTATCTTGAAACACCTGACAGCGGTTCTATTCAGATTGATGATTTTTCAGTTGATTTTTCTAAAATCACTCAAGAAGAAATCCTTGCCCTACGTCGTAAGCTGTCTATGGTTTTCCAACAGTTTAATTTGTTTGAACGCCGCACAGCACTTGATAATGTGAAAGAAGGCTTGGTTGTTGTCAAGAAATTATCTGACCAAGAAGCGACTAAGATTGCCAAGGAAGAGTTGGCTAAGGTTGGGCTTTCTGACCGTGAGAATCATTACCCTCGTCATTTATCAGGTGGACAAAAGCAACGGGTTGCCCTAGCGCGTGCGCTTGCTATGAAACCAGATGTCTTGCTCTTAGACGAACCAACTTCAGCTCTTGACCCAGAATTGGTCGGTGAAGTAGAGAAGTCTATTGCAGATGCTGCTAAGTCAGGTCAAACCATGATTTTGGTCAGTCATGACATGTCCTTTGTAGCCCAAGTAGCTGATAAGATTCTCTTCTTAGATAAGGGGAAAATCATCGAGTCTGGAACACCGGATGAGATTATCCACCATCCTAAAGAAGAGCGGACAAAAGAATTCTTCGCTAGTTACAAACGGACTTATATTTGATATAATAGATAAAGAAAAACTCAGTTAGCTGGACTAGCTGAGTTTACTCTTTAAAAAAGATAGAAATGAGAGAAACCATGCTACTGCAACTATTTTCTTTATATTTCGAGAGTTTGATCTTGACCACCATCCTCGTCCTGATTTTTTTAGGGATTTGGATTGGACTGAGAGCCATGTCGGGAGTGGATAAGACAGCCAAGGCTCGCCAAGCCCATCTCTATGATATGATTATGATTGGAGTCTTGGTTGTTCCAGTATTATCCTTTGCGGTTATGAGTTTAATTCTTGTTTTCAAGGCATAATCCTTGCGTGATTGACAAGAAAGAGTTAGAATAAAGATAGTTACAACAAGAAAGAAGGAATCTATATGTACGATACTATTATTATCGGTGCTGGACCTGCAGGGATGACTGCGGCCTTATACGCTGCTCGAAGCAATCTGAAAGTAGCCTTGATTGAAGGCGGTCTGCCAGGTGGTCAGATGAATAATACCTCTGATATCGAAAATTACCCAGGATATGCTAATATTAGTGGGCCTGAATTGGCTGAAAAGATGTTTGAACCACTTGAAAATCTTGGTGTTGAGCACATTTATGGTTATGTTGAAAATGTAGAAGACCATGGTGATTTTAAGAAAGTGATTACTGATGACCAAACATATGAAACTCGTACCGTTATCGTAGCGACTGGTTCAAAACACCGTCCTTTGGGAGTGCCTGGAGAAGAAGAACTGAACAGTCGTGGTGTTTCTTACTGTGCCGTGTGTGATGGTGCTTTCTTCCGTGACCAAGATTTGTTGGTAGTTGGTGGTGGAGATTCAGCTGTTGAAGAAGCCCTCTTCTTGACTCGTTTTGCCAAGACTGTTACCATTGTTCACCGTCGTGATCAACTTCGCGCCCAAAAAGTTTTACAAGACCGAGCCTTTGCTAATGAAAAAGTCAGCTTTATCTGGGATTCTATAGTCAAGGAAATCAAGGGTGAAAACAGAGTAGAATCTGTCGTATTTGAAAATGTGAAAACAGGTCAAGTAACAGAACAAGCCTTCGGTGGTGTCTTTATCTATGTTGGCTTGGATCCTCTTAGCGATTTTGTTAAAGAATTGAATATTCAAGATCAGGCAGGTTGGATTGTGACAGATAACCACATGAAAACTGCAGTTGACGGTATCTTTGCAGTTGGAGATGTTCGCTTGAAAGACCTTCGTCAAGTGACAACAGCAGTTGGAGATGGGGCTATCGCTGGTCAAGAAGCTTACAAGTTTATTACAGAGCATAGTTAATCATAAAAACGCATAGTATCAGAGTTACAAAAATCTTGATACTATGCGTTTTACTGTGGGAAAATTTAGTTCATTTTTTGCTTAAATTCAATCCACTATATAAGCTTCTTATATCTTTAGAAAAATTCTTTAATCTTGCTAACGAGGCCATCTAGACCTTCAGAACCAGAAATCAACTGTTGAGCTTGAGAGAAGTATTCTCCAAGCTGTTCTTGATTTTCTGCAACAAATGTTTTTGCAGCTTCGAAATCTTTTGTTTCGATTAGTTCTTTTACTTGATTAAATAAATCTAATGGGTTCATCTTATTTCTCCTTTTCTATACTTAACTATTTAAGCATCTTTATGATAAAAAATCAATCCTAGCAAAATTTCTTTGAGAATGGATATCGTTTTCAATTTCCAGATGAAATAAAAGCCTTTACATGGTATAATAGAAGTAGCTCTTTAATGGAGGTGTTTGAGTGGAAAATCTGAAGAAAATGGCAGGTATCAAGGCTGCTGAGTTCGTGAGAGATGGAATGGTCGTCGGACTTGGGACAGGTTCGACTGCCTATTATTTTGTCGAAGAAATCGGTCGTCGTATCAAGGAAGAAGGGTTGCAGATTACAGCTGTAACGACTTCTAGTGTGACCAGTAAACAGGCTGAAGGGCTTAATATCCCACTCAAGTCTATTGACCAAGTAGACTTTGTTGATGTGACAGTTGACGGGGCGGATGAAGTGGATAGCCAGTTTAACGGAATCAAAGGCGGTGGTGGTGCCCTTCTCATGGAGAAGGTTGTAGCAATGCCCTCAAAAGAATACATTTGGGTGGTGGATGAAAGCAAGCTGGTCGAGAAACTGGGTGCTTTTAAATTGCCAGTAGAAGTGGTTCAGTATGGCGCAGAACAGATTTTTCGTCGTTTTGAGCGAGCTGGCTACAAACCAAGTTTCCGTGAAAAAGACGGCCAACGTTTTGTGACCGATATGAAGAATTTTATCATCGATCTTGCCTTGGATGTCATTGAAGATCCAATTGCTTTCGGACAAGAATTGGACCATGTCGTTGGTGTTGTAGAGCACGGTTTATTCAACAAAATGGTGGATAAGGTCATCGTTGCTGGACGAGATGGGGTTCAGATTTTAACTTCAAACAAAGGAAAATAGGAGGAGATACACTATGTCAAAATTTAATCGTATTCACTTGGTGGTATTGGATTCTGTAGGAATCGGAGCTGCACCAGATGCTAACAATTTTGTTAATGCAGGGGTTCCAGATGGAGCTTCTGATACACTGGGACACATTTCAAAAACAGTTGGTTTGAATGTCCCAAACATGGCTAAAATCGGTCTTGGAAATATTCCTCGCGAAACGCCTTTGAAGACTGTACCGGCGGAAAGCAATCCAACAGGATATGCAACAAAATTGGAAGAAGTATCTCTTGGTAAGGATACTATGACTGGACACTGGGAAATCATGGGACTCAACATTACTGAGCCCTTCGATACTTTCTGGAACGGATTCCCAGAAGAAATCCTGACAAAAATCGAAGAATTTTCAGGACGTAAGGTCATTCGTGAAGCCAACAAACCTTACTCAGGTACAGCTGTTATCGATGATTTTGGACCACGTCAAATGGAAACTGGAGAGTTGATTATCTATACTTCAGCTGACCCTGTTTTGCAAATTGCTGCCCACGAAGATATTATTCCTTTGGACGAATTGTACCGTATCTGTGAATACGCTCGTTCGATTACCCTTGAGCGCCCAGCCCTTCTAGGTCGTATCATTGCTCGCCCTTATGTAGGTGAACCAGGTAATTTCACTCGTACTGCAAACCGTCGTGACTTGGCGGTATCTCCATTTGCACCGACTGTTTTGGATAAATTGAATGAAGCTGGTATCGATACTTATGCTGTTGGAAAGATCAACGATATCTTTAACGGTGCGGGTATTAACCATGATATGGGCCACAACAAGTCAAACATCCATGGAATTGATACACTATTGAAGACCATGGGCCTTGCTGAGTTTGAAAGAGGATTCTCATTCACAAACTTGGTGGACTTCGATGCCCTTTACGGCCACCGTCGTAATTCTCATGGTTACCGTGATTGTTTGCATGAGTTTGATGAACGCTTACCTGAAATTATCGCAGCTATGAGAGAGAATGACCTTCTCTTGATTACTGCGGACCACGGGAACGACCCAACTTATGCAGGAACAGACCACACTCGTGAATATATTCCATTGTTGGCCTACAGCCCTGCCTTTAAAGGGAACGGTTTGCTACCAGTCGGACATTTTGCAGATATCTCAGCGACTATTGCAGATAACTTTGGTGTTGAAACTGCCATGATTGGGGAAAGTTTCTTAGATAAATTGGTATAAGATGACGCGATATGCTTTACTTGTTCGGGGCATTAATGTTGGTGGGAAGAATAAGGTCGTCATGGCGCAACTTCGTCAAGAACTGACAGAGTTGGGACTGGAAAAGGTTGAAACCTACATCAACAGTGGCAATATTTTCTTTACTTCGACAGACCCCAAAGCCCGATTGGTTGAAGAATTAGAGACTTTCTTTGCAGTCAATTATCCATTTATTCAAAGCTTTTCTTTGCTGAGTCAGGAAGACTATGAAGAAGAGCTGGAGAATCTGCCAGATTGGTGGACTAAAGGTCTGGCACGAAAAGATGTGCTCTTCTACACGGAGAGCTTAGATGTGGATCAAGTGATCGAGAAAGTGAACAGTTTGGAACTGGAAGATGAAGTCGTTCATTTTGGAAGACTTGGTATTTTCTGGGGAAAATACTGCGAAGAATCATACTACGAAACAGCCTATCACAAATACTTACTCAAGATGCCTTTCTACCGCCAAATCACCATTCGTAATGCTAAAACTTTTGACAAAATCGGTCAAATGCTAAAAAATAATAAAGGAGACACACAATGACATTTTTAGATAAAATCAATGAAACAGCTGCCTTCCTGAAAGACAAGGGAATCCAAGCACCTGAGTTCGGTCTAATCCTTGGATCAGGTCTGGGAGAACTTGCAGAAGAAATCGAAAATCCAGTTGTAGTAGACTATGCAGATATTCCCAACTGGGGCCGTTCGACAGTAGTCGGTCACGCTGGTAAATTGGTATATGGTGACCTTGCAGGTCGAAAAGTCTTGGCTCTTCAAGGTCGTTTCCATTTCTACGAAGGAAATCCTCTGGAAGTCGTGACTTTCCCAGTACGTGTCATGAAAGTTCTTGGATGTGAAGGTGTCATTGTAACCAATGCTGCTGGTGGTATTGGATTTGGCCCTGGTACCTTGATGGCTATCTCAGACCATATCAATATGACGGGGCAGAACCCATTGATGGGTGAAAACTTGGATGATTTTGGTCCACGTTTCCCTGATATGTCTAAAGCCTACACACCAAAATACCGTGCTACTGCCCATGAAGTGGCTAAAAAACTTGGTATCAAGCTTGATGAAGGGGTCTATATCGGTGTAACTGGTCCAACTTATGAAACACCAGCAGAAATTCGTGCCTATAAGACACTTGGAGCAGATGCAGTCGGTATGTCTACGGTTCCTGAAGTTATTGTGGCAGCCCACTCAGGTTTGAAAGTTCTTGGTATTTCATGTATCACTAACTTTGCGGCTGGTTTCCAAGAAGAACTTAATCACGAAGAAGTTGTAGAAGTGACTGAACGTGTTAAAGGTGATTTCAAAGGCTTACTTAAAGCAATTCTTGCTGAACTATGAGAAAAAAATAAGTAGGAAAGCATTTCGGTGAGTTGGAAGATGAATGAAATAATTAACTTCCATATAGAATTATGATATGAAAATTGAATGAGGTCCCCATACTTTTACAAACCTCATCAAATCCTTGTTAACCAAGTATAAAAATGAAACTGTGATGCTAAAGGAGATTAGCTGATTGGAGAGTATTGTTGGTAAAGAGGGTGAAAAAAATAAAAGAAAGATATATGAATAAATGAAAATTAATCAACGAATTATGCGTTTTGGTATAAAAAAACTAAGTATCGGAGTTGTGTCTGTTGCAGTTGGTTTTGCTTTTTTAGCACCGACAGGAATTTCTGCCAATGAAGGCAGTCCAGTTGTGAAAAACGAAACTCCTCTAGTAGTAAATGCAACGGATAGTCCGGCAAAACTAGACAGTACCGATAAAAAACAGGAAATATCTATTACAGAGGAGAAAACTACAGTTGCTCAATCAACTCTAGAGACAAAAGAAGTTGTTAAAACTCAGAAAGAAAAAGCAGGAGAAGAATTATATCAAAAAGAATCTGCTGTACCTCATGAGGAATTGAAGAAAGAGGAAATTCTAAAGGATGAGCCAAAAAATTCTCGACCAGTAACAGAGGCAGACTTTGTCAAAATTTCTAAAGGAGAGCTCCATGTAGAGAAGGATCTTGTCGATAATTCTTTATACGGTGGAAAATTTTTAGATCCTGATGGAGATGATGATCATGATGGAATAAAAAATAAGGATGAATTGTATGTTTACAATAAAGATGGGAAAGACTACTTAGGATACCATAGCCATCCTTTACTAGCAGATAGTGATGGAGATGGACTAGAGGACGGGGAAGATGATAATAAGAAACAATGGTATGTCACAGATCGTGATTCCCTCCTTTTTATGGAGTTGGCTTATCGTGATGATGCTTACATTGACAAAATTCTAGATCATAAAAATCCTTTTCCAAGTCTTTATCTTGATCGTCAAGAATATAAAATGATGCACAATGAACTGGCACCATTTTGGAAGATGAAAAAGGCTTATCATACAGCAAGTGGCTTGGATGCTTTCTTATTTGAGACCAAGAGCGATCTCCCTTATCTCAAAGATGGAACGGTGCATATGTTGGCTATACGTGGAACAAGACTGAATGATGCGAAAGATTTAAGTACAGATTTTGTTTTGTTTGGAGGAAATAAACCTGCACAAGCGGATGATATCCGTAATGTTGTAAAAGAACTGGCGCAGGATTCTAGCATTACCAATCTGTATATGACGGGTCATTCGCTAGGAGGCTACTTAGCTCAAATAGCAGCAGTTGAAGCTTATCAGAAATATCCTACTTTTTATAGTAATGTTTTGAAAAAAGTTACGACATTTAGCGCTCCTAAAGTAATTACTTCTCGAACTATTTGGAATGCAAAAAATGGTTTCTGGGATGTAGGGTTAGAAAGTCGTAAGTTAGCTCTATCTGGTAAAATAAAACATTATGTGGTCGATAATGATAATGTTGTGACATCATTGATTCGTAATGATAATGATATTGTAACTTTTACAGGTAACTCTAGTTTCAAACACCGTTCGCGTGGTTATTTTGAAAGTAGAATGAATGCTATCCCGAATTTTAATATTGGAAAACGTGATACGCTTGATAAACAGGGATATCGTGATCAAAAATTGGACAAAGTTTATTTCTTTAAGAAACAACAAGTCCCTCTGTCATCTAGTCAACCAAGCGCTGAACCTCTTGAAAATATAGCTCTAGGGAAACGAGTAACTCAAAGTTCGACAGCTTTTGGAGGAGATGCTAGAAGAGCAGTTGATGGGAAATTAGATGGAAATTACGGACATAATTCTGTCACTCATACAGATTTTCAATCAAAACCTTGGTGGCAAGTTGATTTAGACAAGGAAGAAACGATTCGTCAAATCAATATTTATAATCGAACAGATACTGCTCAGGATAGGCTTACCAATTTTAATGTGATTCTTTTGGATAGTTCTGGGAAAGAAATTGAAAGAAAGCGTATTGCATACTTACGAGATAGTTCCGCTCAGATTTCGATTGATTATAAGAAAGCTCGTTTTGTACGCATTGAGTTAGATGGATATAATGCTCTCAGTCTTGCAGAAGTCCAAGTGTATCGTGCTGAGAATATCGCTTGGAAAAAACAAGCTCAGCAAAGTTCTACTGATTTTGGTGGAGATGCTAGTCGTGCCTTGGATGGCGATACCAATAGTAGTTATAGCCAGCAATCAATTACCCATACAAAATTTGAAAACCAACCTTGGTGGGAAGTTGATTTAGGTCGTACAGAACAGGTAGGACTTGTTCGCCTTCATAACCGTGGGGATGGAGAACTTTCTAAACGTCTGTCAGACTTTGATGTGATTTTATATGATGAAAAAGGGACAGAAGTTGCTAGACAATATGTTTCTCGCTTAGAAGGAAGCAGTTTAGATCTCCAGTTGAATGGTAAACTAGGCCGCCGTGTTCGCATTCAATTGCGTCAAAAAAATCAAGCTCTCAGCCTTGCAGAAGTAGAAGTTTTTCGATTTGTAGCTAAAAATAATGTAACTACTCAAGCTTCTAAGCCTGTACAATTGTTAAACTACACTCCTGTAAAAGATAAGACCCTAACTATTCAACATAGTGGTGCTTATATTGCACGTTATTCAATATCGTGGGAAGAAGTTACAGTAGATAAAAATGGTCAATCAGTTGTCCGAAGTCGTTCTTGGGAAGAGAATGGGCGCAATCAGACCGCAGGTTCTATCCTCAATCTCCCAATTAAGTCTAATATGCGCAATCTTCGAATTAAGATCGAAAAGAGAACAGGTCTTATCTGGAATAGATGGCAAACAATCTATGACAACAGACCTATTCTTGCCCAACCACATCGAAAAATTACTCACTGGGGAACAACATTGAATTCTAAGGTGAGTGATGATGATGTCTTGTAATCTGATGGTACAATGACAGTTAGTTTGTCTAGTTTATAAGAAAGCACTAGCTGATCTTGAACAGAACTCAGCTAGTTCTCTGAGAGAGAACAAAAATTAAACAGAAAGGTAGAGCGCGTGTTCAGATTTGAACACGAGTAGCAATTCGTACCTATAAGATGCTTGGAACAGATGTGGTTGGAATGTCAACTGCTCCTGAAGTTATTATTGTAGCCTACTCAGGTTTGAAACTTCTAGGAATTTTATTTATTACTAACTATACTACTAGTTTCAAAGAAGAGCTTAACCACGAAGAGGTTATAGAAGTGACTGAGTGTGTTAAAGGCTTACTTAAAGCCGTTTTTGCTGAATTATTACTATGTTAAAAGAATTGAGGAGTATTTTTCAGAAAATCCCTTATAATCTTAAATTATTCCTAGCAGTCATTTTGCAAGGAATAGTTTCAGGTTTATCTGGTATTTTTCTACATTATCTTTTAAAGGTGATAGAGGAGATAGCTTTTGGTTTTTCAGAACATCAAACTGTATTCTTGACAGACGGAGTTTCCTCGTTGCGGATAGGATTAAGTTTAATAATCGTGGGTGTCAGCTCATCCGTGGTATGGTATTTCTTGCAAAAAAAATCACAGATTTTTTCCATTAAAGCACAGATGAAAGATGAGACTGCACAATACAAACTTCATTTTTTAAAACAGCTATTTCATTCAATTTGGCAAATTATTGCAGTTGGAGGGGGAGCACCTATTGGTAAAGAAGCTGCGCCACGAGAGATTGGGACTCTATTTGCAGGACCAATTGGAAAAATATGTTCTCTCTCTAAGAAGGATCAAATATTTCTCCTTGCTTGTGGTGCTGGTGCTGGTTTAGCAGCTGTCTATCAGGTTCCATTAACAAGTGTCTTCTTTGTTTTTGAAACTCTAGGAATTGCTCTATCTATTAAACGAGTTGTCTTAGTCTGTTTGACTACCTATGTATCAACCTATACAGCAGGCTTGGTTATTTCAGATCATGCTCTCTACCAGATTCCAGCTATCGCATGGTCATTAAAGGAAATGTGGATTATTCCCTTATTACTTCTTTTCTTAACTCCACTAGCTTGGCTTTTTGGTCGCTTGAGTAAAGAAGTGTCTTCAAACAGGATAAAAGATAAACGAGTACTTCTTACATTGCCTACAGCTTTTCTTTTTCTTGCTGGGTTGGCAAGTTATTTTCCACATCTACTTGGAAATGGACGTATGATGGCTCAGGAAGTATTGAATGGTAGCAACGGCAAAACAGTATTCCTCTTGTTTATCCTAAAAGCACTGGTCGTTCTTATTACTCTGTGGGCAGGGGCCTATGGTGGTACACTTACGCCATCTTTTGCCTTGGGGATGGCTGGATCTGCTCTCTTTGGAATGATTCTAGGTGGGGATAGTCAGCCAAGTATTTTGCTTTTGGGATCGGTTTGCTTTTTGTCTGTGACCTTGAGGGCTCCCTGGTCTGCAACTGGATTAGTAATAGGCTTCACTGGGCTAGGTTTGGATTCTCTTCCGTATCTCTTAATAACAGCTGTTTTAGCTTATGAATTTGCAAAAATATTAGACCGTTTTTCTTGGACTAACATACTGTGTCAGAAGTCAAAGAATGGAGTAATAAGATAGAGAACGACCGTTTCTTCTAATCAAAGATTTATCTTAAAAGATTAAAAACTATTGTCAATTTATCAATAACTGTTTAAAAAATGTAGTAGGCTTATCGGAGTCATGATTGAATCCGATTTTTCCTAGCTATGAAATATAAAAATAAAAAAAGAAAGGTAGAGCTAGATGTTCTGATTTGAACACGAGCGGAAAACTTTTCATAACAATAAAAGAAAGGATGGGTTAACTGTATTCATCGAACTGAATACGGGAGGAGAACTGTGTAAAAAAGATAAACTGTCTAGCATCTGAAATGCTTCGTCAGTTTCCTATTTTTACTTTGTTCTCTGTCGCCCTTTATATCTTAACTATGTCTATCCATATTGCTGCTAAGCAGGGTGAAATTGCTGATAAAATTCTTCTTCCTGGGGATCCTCTTCGTGCGAAATTTATCGCTGAGAATTTTCTTGAAGATGCTGTTTGTTTTAACGAAGTGCGTAACATGTTTGGTTACACTGGTACTTACAAGGGTCACCGTGTATCTGTCATGGGCACTGGGATGGGAATGCCATCTATTTCGATTTATGCGCGCGAGTTGATTGTTGACTATGGTGTGAAAAAATTGATCCGTGTGGGAACTGCGGGTTCTTTGAATGAAGATGTCCACGTTCGTGAATTGGTTTTGGCACAAGCTGCTGCAACTAACTCAAACATCATCCGCAACGATTGGCCACAGTACGATTTTCCACAAATCGCTAGCTTTGATTTGCTTGATAAGGCCTACCATATCGCTAAAGAACTCGGTATGACAACCCACGTTGGGAACGTTTTGTCTTCTGATGTCTTTTATTCAAACTACTTTGAAAAGAACATCGAGCTTGGTAAATGGGGAGTCAAGGCTGTGGAAATGGAAGCAGCGGCTCTTTACTATCTTGCTGCTCAACACCATGTTGATGCTTTAGCTATTATGACTATTTCAGATAGTTTGGTTAATCCAGATGAAGATACAACTGCAGAAGAACGTCAAAACACCTTCACTGATATGATGAAGGTAGGTTTGGAAACATTGATTGCAGACTAAAGGTAGGCTATATTTAGAATGATTTCTCTTGTTCTCAAAATGATAACTATCAACAATGAATCAATCCTGAAATAGGTAAGAATAAGGAAATTGAAGGAAGCCTAATTGTATCAAAGGACTAACAGGAGTTAGTTTAAGACCTCATAATAATCAAATAAAGTTGGAAGCCAAGTTGACAAGAAGCCAAGGCTTTCAACTTTTTAACTTGAAAATTCCTAGGAGTACAAAATGGATAAGATTGAACAATTACAAGGTATTATTGATCAAAGTCAGAGAATTGTCTTTTTCGGTGGTGCAGGGGTTTCTACAGAGTCTAATATTCCAGATTTTCGTAGTTCAGATGGTATATATAGTCTGAAACTAGGTCGCCATTTTACTGCCGAGCAACTGGTTTCACGCACTATGTTTGAGCGCTATCCAGAGGATTTTTTTGATTTCTACAAAAAGTATCTGGTCTATCCTGATGCTAAGCCGAATTTAGCACATGATTATCTAGCGTCGTTGGAAAAAACAGGTAAATTAAAGGCTATTGTGACGCAAAATATCGATAGTCTCCATGAAATGGCAGGATCTCAGAAAGTTTTGAAACTGCATGGTAGTGCAGATCGTAATTATTGTTTGGGCTGTCATCGCTTTTATGATTTGACTGCCTTTTTGGCACTTGAAGGTCCAGTTCCCCACTGCTTAGATTGTGGTAAGGTGGTCAAACCTGACGTAACCCTTTATGAGGAAGAGCTAGATATGGATGTATTTAGCCGCGCAGCCCAAGTCATTCAGCAAGCAGATTTGTTGATTATTGGTGGCACTTCCTTAGTTGTTTACCCTGCAGCTAGCCTAATCAATTATTTTTCAGGGTCAAATCTTGTCGTTATCAACAAGTCCAGCACTCCTCAAGACAGCCAAGCTGATTTAGTTATCGAAGGTAAGATTGGAGAAGTTTTTTCTAAATTGAGACAATAAAAAACTGAAAGAAGTAGGACTATACTTCCTTCAGTTTTTTTGTATCACGAACTCAGAAACTATGAACAAGATTCTCTTCATTTCTAGGGAAATTTTATTGTTGATTTATAAATTGCTCGAGTTATTTTTAATTGTTGAATAAAAGGAAAAAAGGAAGACTTTCTGGATGAAAAACTTCCTTTTTTAGTCAATCAGTACATGCTGATTTTAATGAAATGCTACTATATTGTTTACTTTTTTAAAGATTGCAAAAAACAATCAATCTCTGCTTGAGAATGGAGAATATGCATCTTTTCTGGGTAAGTATTGTTTAAGTATTGGTATCTATCCTTAGCATTTTTGGTTCGACCATCCCAGAGAATCCAACGAATAAATTCCCAGTTGAATTGCTCGGGGCATCCCTTAGCCATACTTTCTCTCACTTTTCCTCTGTATTTTAAATAGCGCTTAAAGGCTCTTAGCAAACAATTCCAAGCAGAGAAATTTAAAAAGATGATTTGGTCAGCTTCCTGCATTCGTTCCTCATAGAAACACCAAGAATAATTTCCATCGATGACCCAAGTTTCATGATTGGTGAGAAAGCTTTTCATCTCGGTCAACATCCATTCACGGTCACTGTCTTGCCAACCAGGTTGAAATTGGAGTGTGTCCATATGAAGTTTTGGGATGGAGTAGTAGAGAGATAACTTTTCAGCTAGCGTTGACTTACCAGCACCAGAATATCCGATAATTGCGATTTTCATTTTCTACCCTTTCCTATTTGGAGACAAAAAAACAGCCTCTATGGACTGTTTCTTATTTAGCAAGTTTAGCTGAAAGACGAGCTTTATCGCGGCTTGCTTTGTTTTTGTGAATCAAACCTTTAGTTTCTGCTTTATCGATAGCTGAGCTGGCAGCACGGTAAAGTTCTTCAGATGGGTTTGCTTCAAAAGCTTTGATAGCAGTACGCATAGCTGATTTTTGAGCTGAGTTTTTTTCGTTTTGTTTAACGTTCAATTCAGCGCGTTTGATAGCTGATTTAATGTTTGCCAATGTTCTTACCTCCATTTTTACTAACTATACCATTATATCTGAAAACTTACGTTTTGACAAGGGAAAATTACTTTTTTAAGTAAATTTCATCGATTTCATGGTTCTTTGTTTTATGCAGAATCACTTCTGCACGATTTCTGGTTGGTTCAATATAATTTTGTAGATTTGTGAGATTGATACTGGTCCAGACTTGATGGGCAAAGGATTCCACTTCCCCAATTGGCATTTGAGTAAAACGATAATAGTAGCTATCAGGGTCGTTTTGGGCTAGGCTCAGCATTTTTAAGAAACGGTCCAGATACCAACTCTCGATGTCATCGACTGCAGCATCAACATAGATGGAAAAGTCAAAGAAATCAGTGATATAGAGACGCTCGTTTTGTGGATTTTGAAAGACATTGATTCCTTCAACAATCACAAAATCAGCAGCTTTGACGCTTTGCTTCTCCTCAGGTACGATGTCGTAGACTTCATGAGAATAGACAGGAATATCTACATCTTGTCCATTTTTAATGCGATCCAAGAAGTTGAGAAGAGCTTCCATATCATAGCTTTCAGGAAATCCCTTGCGATTTAAAATCCCTTGCTCAATCAAGGTCTGGTTGGGATAGAGGAAGCCATCAGTTGTTACTAACTCAACCCTAGCATCTGTAAGTGTACGAGACAGTAGGATTTGCAGTAGGCGACTGGTTGTTGATTTTCCAACAGCAACACTCCCAGAAACCCCAATGATAAAAGGTTGGGATTTACTTTCACGTTGAAGAAAAATTCCTTTTGAGAAGGCCAAATCATCCTTGGTACGCTTGTAAATCTGGATGAGATGTGCTAGGGGAAGATAGACATCGGTAACATCCTGCAAGCTAATCTGGTCATTAAAACTCTTAATGGATTCTAATTCCTCTTCTGTCAAAGGAGGTGTTGTCTTCCGATGTAAAGATTGCCAAGTCTGGCGGCTGATTTTTTCAAAATGTAAAAATTCGTTGGTCATTTCTTTTCCCCTAGATATTTTGTCTATCATACCATAAAAAGCTCAAAAAATAAAGCGGTTTCTTGATGATAGTAAGTTAATATCGTATAATAAAGGTAGATAGAGACTGAACAATTGAATGATGAAGTAGGAGATAGTTTCTGCTGATTTATAAGCTAATAAAGGGAAATTTTAGTTCACAACTTATAGGAGGTGTACTATGAAAATCTTAAAATGTTACATATTGGAACTCTGTTTTATTTTAAGTTTTGCTCTACCTTTTATAAAAGGGGCGAATGCCGATAATGGTAGACGTTTTGTGGAAATTTACTACGGTTTTACTTTTTTGATGG
Organism: Streptococcus sp. KHUD_015; assembly: GCF_051106265.1. Lineage (GTDB taxonomy): Bacteria > Bacillota > Bacilli > Lactobacillales > Streptococcaceae > Streptococcus. The sequence goes on along the minus strand of NZ_CP193665.1, from coordinate 1,332,348 downwards.
AACATGCCATTGTAACAGTTGTTTTTATCTGTTCGCTCTTGCTTGCTTTCTTCCTAAAAAAACGGTGGATGAAATGGCTTGCTGCTGGTAGTTATGTCTTTTTAGTCCTATGGATTGCTACAGAGGGTTATTTCTTCCGCATGTCACTGGAAGATTTGATACGACTTTGGACAAGTTTGGAAATCCTGACACAAACTTATCAGTTGGGATTTTATCTAAACATCTTGTTGGGAATTTTGTTGATAATAAAGTATTTTAAGGTTAAGCAATAGAAATAATATAGGTGATAAACTTTTTGTTTTTATCTGGACTGTGATATTTATAGTTCTAAATGGTTTATTATTTATAAGTGTTGAAAGAGATTGAAGAAAATGTCTTTGTGACTAGCTTTCTTCAGTCTTTTTCGTTTTATTATCAATTTGTAAACGATTTACAATTTAAGTCAAATTATGGTAAAATAGTTTCATGAGTAAAATGTATTATGCAGAAAATCCTGATGCTGCTCACGACATTCATGAGTTGAGAGTGGACTTGTTAGGACAAAAAATGACCTTTTTGACGGATGCGGGTGTTTTTAGCAAGAAAATGGTTGATTTTGGAAGTCAACTCTTGCTCAAGTGTCTAGAGGTCGATGAAGGAGAAACTGTCCTTGATGTAGGCTGTGGTTACGGACCTTTGGGTTTGTCCTTAGCTAAGGCTTATGGCGTTCAGGCGACCATGGTCGATATTAATAATCGTGCCTTGGATTTGGCGCAGCAAAATGCTGAACGAAATAAAGTAGAAGCGACGATTTTCCAGTCCAACATCTATGAACAAGTTGAAGGAACATTTGACCATGTGATTTCCAATCCTCCTATCCGTGCGGGTAAGCAAGTGGTTCATGAAATCATTGAGAGAAGTAAAGATTTCTTGGAAACTGGTGGGGATTTAACAATCGTTATCCAGAAAAAACAAGGGGCTCCAAGTGCCAAATCCAAGATGGAAGATGTGTTTGGCAATTGTGAAGTCGTTAAAAAAGATAAGGGATACTATATCCTTAGAAGTGTGAACGAATGAGAGCAGTTGATTTAATCCAAAAGAAACGAGACGGGCAAGAACTGACTTCGAGTGAAATTGAATGGCTGGTAGAAGGCTATGTGTCAGGAACTGTTCCTGATTATCAGATGTCTGCCTTTGCTATGGCTGTTTATTTCAAAGGAATGACGACTCGAGAAATCTCTGATTTGACCATGAAGATGGTTCAGGCAGGTCAAGAGTTTGATTTATCTGCTATTGATGGGATTAAAGTTGACAAGCATTCTACTGGTGGTGTTGGTGATAAGGTAACCTTGATTTTGGCTCCTCTTGTTGCTAGTTTTGGTGTGCCTGTGGCAAAAATGAGTGGTCGTGGTCTCGGCCATACTGGTGGGACAATCGATAAATTGGAGTCCATTAAGGGCTATCAAGTAGAGCGCAGTCAAGAGGATTTCATTGCACAAGTGCAGGATATTGGTGTATCTGTTATTGGGCAATCAGACCAGTTGGTCAAAGCAGACAAGCTGCTCTACGCCCTCCGTGATGTGACCGCAACTGTCGACACGATTCCTTTGATTGCGAGTTCGGTGATGAGCAAGAAAATCGCGGCAGGAGCGGATGCTATATTGCTAGACGTAACTGTCGGAGAGGGTGCCTTCATGAAGACGGTTGATGAAGCGCGCGAATTGGCTCAAACCATGGTGGATCTTGGTAAGGCTGTTGGTCGGAAGACGGTAGCAGTGATTACCGATATGAGTCAGCCCTTGGGACGAGCGATTGGAAATCGTCTGGAAATCCTTGAAGCACTGGAGATTTTACAAGGTCAAGGCCGTCAGGATATTACCCACTTTATATGTGAACTGGCTCAAATTATGCTTGGTTTAGCAAATGTAAACAAGACAGTTGAAGAAGTCCGCCAACATCTTGAGAATGGTCAAGCACTGGCTAAGTTTGAGGAAATGGTGCAAGCCCAAGGTGGTAACTTGGAGGACCTATACCGTCCTGTCAATGTTGCCCATGTGGTGGAAATCCCTGCCCAGAAAACAGGTGTTATTTCAGCTCTCCCAGCTATGGAATTTGGCCTCTATGCTATGAGACTTGGTGCTGGTCGTGCAGTCAAGACTGATGATTTGGACTATGAAACAGGAATTGTTTTTGAAAAGAAGGTTGGAGACTCCGTTCAAAAGGGAGAAATTGTTGCAAAAGTATACACAAATGGAAAAATTTCTCCTCAGCTAGTTACAGATTTTCAAAAATATGTTAAAATAAATGATAGGGTGCAAAGTTTACGAGAAATTATAGAAATTATCTCATAAACTACAGGAGAATCCGAATATGAAATTAAATAAATATATCGATCATACGCTTTTGAAACAAGATGCAACAGAAAATCAAATTGATTGTTTGTTGTCTGAGGCTAGGGAGTATGATTTTGCCAGTGTTTGCGTTAATCCGATCTGGGTTGAACATGCTAAAAAAGGGCTTGAAGGCACAGATGTCAAGGTCTGCACAGTAGTAGGTTTCCCCTTAGGAGCAACAACTTCAGCTGTGAAAGCTTTTGAAACCAAAGAAGCTATTAAACATGGTGCAGACGAGATTGATATGGTGATCAATGTTGGAGCTCTCAAATCAGGTAATCTTAATTTGGTTGAGTCGGACATTCGCTCAGTCGTGGAAGCAAGTGGTGACAAGTTAGTGAAAGTCATTATTGAAGCTTGCCTTCTGACTGACCAAGAAAAAGTTGTGGCTTGCCGATTAGCTCAAAAAGCGGGAGCTGATTTTGTTAAAACATCTACTGGTTTTTCAACTGGTGGGGCTACGGTAGCAGATGTTAGATTAATGCGCGAAACAGTTGGATATGATATGGGTGTAAAGGCTGCTGGTGGAGCTCGTTCTTATGCAGATGCTCTTGCCTTTGTGGAAGCAGGTGCGACCCGTATCGGTACGTCAGCTGGGGTAGCAATTCTAAAAGGAGAATTGGCAGATGGCGACTACTGAGTTGATTGAACTAGCAATTGAAACCAGCAAGAAAGCCTATGTACCTTATTCCCACTTTCCAGTCAGTGCTGTTCTAGTGGCAAAGGATGGAAAAATTTATACAGGTGTCAATATCGAGAATGCTAGCTATTCTTTGACAAACTGCGGTGAGAGAACAGCCATTTTTAAGGCTATATCCGAAGGCCAAAGAGAGTTTTCAGAATTGATTGTCTATGGACAAACTGAAAAACCAATTTCACCATGTGGTGCTTGTCGCCAAGTGATGGCTGAATTTTTTGAACAAGATCTAAAAGTGACTTTAGTCGCAAAAGATAAATCGACGGTCGAGATGACGGTCGGGGAATTACTTCCATACTCTTTTACAGACTTAAACTAGTCTGAGTCGCTCTCTGAGTGGCACGGTCCTTGTGACCAACCAATCCATACTTGCAACATCGTTGCACATCTTATTTAGGAGGTTCAGTAATGAACAAGAAACAATGGCTAGGCCTTGGTCTAGTTGCAGTGGCAGCAGTTGGACTTGCTGCATGTGGTAACCGCTCTTCTCGTAACGCAGCTTCATCTTCTGATGTGAAGACAAAGGCAGCAATCGTCACTGATACTGGTGGTGTTGATGATAAATCATTCAACCAATCAGCTTGGGAAGGTTTGCAAGACTGGGGTAAAGAACACAATCTTTCAAAAGATAAAGGTTTCACTTACTTCCAATCAACAAGTGAAGCTGACTACGCTAATAACTTGCAACAAGCGGCTGGAAGTTACAACCTAATCTTCGGTGTTGGTTTTGCCCTTAATAATGCAGTTAAAGATGCAGCAAAAGAGCACACTGATATCAACTATGTCTTGATTGATGATGTGATTAAAGATCAAAAAAATGTTGCTAGCGTAACTTTCGCTGATAATGAGTCAGGTTACCTTGCAGGTGTAGCTGCAGCAAAAACAACTAAAACAAAACAAGTTGGTTTTGTAGGTGGTATGGAGTCAGAAGTTATCTCTCGTTTTGAAGCAGGATTCAAGGCTGGTGTTGCGTCAGTAGACCCATCTATCAAAGTACAAGTTGACTACGCTGGTTCATTTGGTGATGCTGCGAAAGGTAAAACAATTGCAGCTGCACAATACGCAGCTGGTGCAGATATTGTTTACCAAGTAGCTGGTGGTACAGGTGCAGGTGTCTTTGCAGAAGCAAAATCACTCAACGAGAGCCGTCCTGAAAATGAAAAAGTTTGGGTTATCGGTGTTGACCGTGACCAAGAAGCAGAAGGTAAATACACTTCTAAAGATGGCAAAGAATCAAACTTTGTTCTTGCATCTACTTTGAAACAAGTTGGTACAACTGTAAAAGATATTTCTAACAAGGCAGAAAAAGGTGAATTCCCTGGCGGTCAAGTGATCGTTTACTCATTGAAGGATAAAGGGGTTGACTTGGCAGTAACAAACCTTTCAGAAGAAGGTAAAAAAGCTGTCGAAGATGCTAAAGCTAAAATCCTTGATGGAAGCGTAAAAGTTCCTGAAAAATAATGGATGGAAGTTATTTCTTAGGAAGCGGCCATCGGCCGCTTTTTAAGAGTTGAGACAAAGTCATTTTGTCTCAGTAAAGCTTGCTACTAGAGAAATTAGCAAGTTTTATTGAAATAAAATAAGACTCTGAAAGGAAGAGCACATGGCACACGAAAATGTCATTGAGATGCGTGATATTACCAAGGTGTTTGGTGACTTTGTTGCCAACGACAAAATCAACCTGCACCTACGAAAAGGTGAAATTCATGCACTTTTAGGAGAAAATGGGGCTGGTAAGTCCACACTAATGAACATGTTAGCAGGGCTTCTTGAACCAACCAGTGGTGAAATTGCGGTCAACGGTCAAGTTGTCAACCTCGACTCACCATCTAAAGCAGCTAGCTTGGGAATTGGAATGGTTCACCAGCACTTTATGTTGGTAGAGGCTTTCACGGTGGCTGAAAACATTATTTTAGGTAGTGAATTAACTAAAAATGGTGTGCTAGATATTGCTGGAGCTAGCAAAGAAATCAAAGCTCTTTCTGAACGTTATGGCTTAGCTGTTGACCCTTCTGCCAAGGTAGCAGATATCTCAGTTGGAGCCCAACAACGTGTAGAAATTTTAAAAACCCTTTATCGGGGGGCTGATATCCTTATCTTTGACGAACCAACGGCCGTTTTGACTCCATCAGAAATTGATGAGTTAATGGCTATTATGAAAAATCTTGTCAAAGAAGGGAAATCAATTATCTTGATTACCCACAAGTTGGACGAGATTCGCGCAGTTTCTGACCGCGTTACAGTTATCCGTCGTGGGAAATCAATTGAAACTGTAGAAATCGCAGGAGCTACCAATGCTGATTTAGCAGAAATGATGGTGGGACGTTCTGTTTCCTTTAAAACAGAGAAGCAATCCTCTCAACCAAAAGAAGTGGTCTTGTCTATTAAAGACTTGGTGGTCAATGAAAACCGCGGTGTTCCAGCTGTTAAAAATCTGTCCTTGGATGTTCGTGCTGGAGAGATTGTCGGTATTGCGGGGATTGATGGAAATGGTCAGTCTGAACTGATTCAAGCCATTACAGGTCTTCGCAAGGTTGAATCTGGTAGCATCGAGCTAAAAGGAGATTCAATTGTAGGCTTGCACCCACGTCAGATTACAGAGTTGAGTGTTGGGCACGTTCCAGAAGACCGTCACCGTGATGGTTTGATTTTGGAAATGATGATTTCTGAAAATATTGCCCTTCAAACCTACTACAAAGAACCACATAGTAAAAATGGAATTTTGAACTATTCAAATATCACTTCTTATGCTAAAAAGCTAATGGAAGAGTTTGATGTTCGTGCTGCAAGTGAATTTGTTCCTGCAGCTGCACTCTCAGGAGGAAATCAACAAAAAGCAATTATTGCTCGTGAAATTGATCGAGATCCTGATCTCCTTATCGTTAGCCAGCCAACTCGTGGGTTGGATGTCGGTGCCATTGAATATATCCACAAACGCTTGATTGAAGAGCGCGATAATGGGAAGGCTGTCCTTGTTGTCAGCTTTGAATTGGATGAGATTTTAAACGTCTCAGACCGTATTGCCGTTATCCACGATGGTAAGATTCAAGGTATTGTATCACCAGAAACAACCAATAAACAAGAACTAGGTGTCTTGATGGCTGGTGGAAACTTGGGAAAGGAGAAGAGTGATGTCTAAAAAATTACAACAAATTTCGGTTCCCTTGATTTCTGTCTTCCTAGGAATTTTACTCGGAGCCATTGTCATGTGGATCTTCGGTTATGATGCTATTTGGGGCTACGAAGAATTGTTCTACACAGCCTTTGGTAGTCTGCGTGGGATTGGAGAAATCTTCCGTGCTATGGGACCTTTGGTCTTGATTGGTCTTGGTTTTGCTGTTGCCAGTCGTGCAGGTTTCTTTAACGTCGGGCTTCCTGGTCAGGCTTTGGCTGGTTGGATTCTTAGTGGTTGGTTTGCCTTATCGCATCCAGATATGCCACGTCCCTTGATGATTCTAGCAACCATCGTGATTGCCTTGATTGCTGGTGGGATTGTCGGAGCGATTCCAGGTATTCTTAGGGCCTATCTAGGGACGTCAGAGGTTATTGTAACCATCATGATGAACTACATTGTCTTGTATGTAGGGAATGCCTTTATCCATGCCTTTCCTAAAGACTTCATGCAAAGTACAGATTCGACCATTCGTGTTGGGGCTAATGCAACCTATCAGACACCTTGGTTGTCTGAGTTGACTGGTAACTCGCGGATGAATATTGGTATTTTCTTTGCCATCATTGCAGTTGCAGTTATTTGGTTCATGCTCAAGAAAACAACTCTTGGTTTTGAAATTCGTGCAGTTGGTCTTAATCCACATGCTTCAGAATATGCTGGTATTTCTGCCAAACGAACGATTATCCTCTCAATGATTATTTCAGGTGCCTTGGCAGGTCTTGGTGGAGCTGTTGAAGGACTTGGAACCTTCCAGAACGTCTATGTTCAGGGGGCGTCATTGGCTGTTGGATTTAACGGGATGGCGGTTAGTCTGCTTGCGGCAAACTCACCAATTGGTATTCTCTTTGCAGCCTTCTTATTTGGTGTTCTCCAAGTTGGAGCCCCAGGTATGAATGCGGCGCAGGTACCGTCTGAGCTTGTCAGCATTGTAACAGCGTCTATTATCTTCTTTGTCAGTGTTCATTACCTTATCGAGCGCTTTGTCAAACCGAAAAAACAAGTTAAAGGAGGTAAGTAAAGATGTCTATTACAACCTTGCTCACCCTCTTGGTGTCTTCTATGCTGATTTACTCAGCGCCCCTCATCTTTACAAGTATCGGTGGCGTTTTCTCTGAACGTGGTGGTGTGGTCAACGTCGGACTTGAAGGAATTATGGTTATGGGTGCCTTTTCTGGAGTTGTCTTTAACCTTGAATTTGCAGAACAATTTGGAGCAGCAACTCCATGGCTATCCTTGCTTGTAGCAGGATTGGTTGGTGGTGTCTTCTCTATCATCCACGCAGCAGCAACAGTTCATTTCCGTGCAGACCATGTTGTCAGCGGTACGGTGTTGAACTTGATGGCGCCAGCCTTGGCTGTTTTCTTAGTGAAAGTCCTTTATAACAAAGGACAAACCGACAACCTAAGTCAAACTTTTGGACGCTTTGACTTCCCAGTCTTGGCAAATATCCCAGTTATCGGTGATATCTTCTTCAAGTCAACTAGTTTACTTGGTTATCTGGCGATTGCCTTCTCATTCCTTGCTTGGTTTATTCTCTTTAAGACTAGATTTGGTCTTCGTCTCCGCTCTGTCGGTGAACATCCTCAAGCAGCGGATACCTTGGGAATCAATGTCTACAAGATGAGATATTTAGGGGTTATTATTTCCGGTTTCCTAGGTGGAATTGGCGGAGCGATTTATGCGCAATCAATCTCAGTTAACTTCTCGGTGACAACTATTGTTGGACCTGGATTTATCGCTCTTGCTGCGATGATCTTTGGGAAATGGAACCCAATCGGAGCCATGCTTTCTAGTCTCTTCTTTGGGCTTTCACAAAGTTTGGCCGTTATTGGTTCTCAATTGCCATTCCTACAAGGAGTGCCTACGGTTTATCTTCAAATCGCACCTTATGTTTTGACCATTCTTGTCTTGGCAGCCTTCTTTGGAAAAGCAGTCGCACCAAAAGCAGATGGTATTAACTATATCAAATCAAAATAAGTATACAAAAAAACGTCAGTTCACAACTGGCGTTTATTTTTTAGGATTTTGATGGGTTAAGTTAAGTCCCCAAGGGACAAGATTTTCAGTCTTGTTTTTGATACGAGCGATATTATCCTTATGACGAATGATAATCAAACTAGCAAGTGCTAGGATAATAGCGATGAAGAGAGGGTCATAGTTGCTCAAGATAAAATTAAAAAGTGGAAAGAGTAGAACTCCAATGACAGCCGCGATAGATGCTGTGACACTAGAGAGTGAAATCATACTACCAAGATAGAGGGTTCCAAAGAAAACAATTGCTAGGTAGAGACAGAAGACAGGTGCAAATCCAAAAATCACTCCAGCACTGGTTGCGACAGCCTTACCACCCTTAAATCCTGCAAAGATAGGAAAGGTATGGCCAATAACAGCCAAAAGTCCAAAGATGAGGGGTGAAACACCTTGTAGATGAAAAACAATTGGAAGAAGTGTTGCTAGGGTTCCTTTGAAAAAGTCAATCACAAAGGTCGCCATTCCCGCTTTTTTTCCTAAAATGCGGAAAGTATTGGTTGTTCCAGTGTTACCAGAACCGTGTTCACGCAGATTGATTTGAAAGAATACTTGTCCAATCCAGAGACCAGACGGAATTGAACCCAGCAGATAGGCTAGGAGTAATAAAACTATTGTAATCATACTCCTATTATATCATGAAATGGAGAAGAAAGGCAGAGAATCTCTTCCGAAATTGTAACAGCGGAGAAAGAAAAATTTTGCAAAATCCTTGGAAAACCTGTAGAATAGTAAAGATGAACGAATAGGAGGTTCCTTGTGTCAAAAAAGGAAATCAATATTAACAATTATAATGATGATGCCATTCAGGTGCTAGAAGGGTTGGATGCGGTTCGAAAACGTCCAGGGATGTATATCGGATCGACTGATGGTGCTGGTCTCCACCACTTAGTCTGGGAAATCGTCGATAATGCTGTCGATGAAGCCTTGTCTGGATTTGGTGACCGTATTGATGTGACCATCAATAAAGATGGGAGTTTGACTGTACAAGACCATGGACGTGGGATGCCGACAGGTATGCACGCTATGGGAATCCCAACAGTTGAGGTTATCTTTACCATTCTCCACGCAGGAGGGAAATTTGGTCAAGGTGGCTACAAGACTTCTGGTGGTCTCCATGGGGTTGGATCTTCCGTTGTAAACGCCCTATCAAGCTGGTTGGAAGTTGAAATTACCCGTGATGGAACGGTTTATAAACAACGATTTGAAAATGGGGGCAAACCTGTTACGACTCTTGAAAAGGTCGGTACAGCACCCAAGTCTAAGACAGGTACTAAGGTTACTTTTATGCCTGATGCGACGATCTTCTCTACAACAGATTTCAAGTACAATACCATCTCAGAGCGCCTCAATGAATCAGCCTTTCTCTTGAAAAATGTGACCTTGTCTTTGACGGACAAGCGAACAGATGAAGCGATTGAATTCCACTATGAGAATGGGGTACAAGACTTTGTTTCTTATCTGAACGAAGACAAGGAAACCTTGACGCCTGTCCTCTACTTTGAAGGTGAGGATAATGGCTTTCAAGTGGAAGTAGCTCTCCAGTACAATGATGGATTTTCAGATAATATTTTGTCCTTTGTCAATAACGTTCGCACCAAGGACGGTGGAACACATGAGACAGGACTCAAGTCCGCTATTACTAAGGTCATGAATGATTATGCTCGTAAGACGGGGCTTCTCAAGGAAAAAGATAAAAACCTTGAAGGTTCAGACTACCGTGAGGGACTTGCTGCCGTTCTTTCTATCTTGGTGCCTGAAGAACACCTCCAGTTTGAAGGACAGACCAAAGACAAATTGGGAAGCCCACTAGCTCGTCCTGTTGTTGATGGAATTGTGGCTGATAAGTTGACTTTTTTCCTTATGGAAAATGGGGAATTGGCTTCTAACCTCATCCGCAAGGCTATTAAGGCCCGTGATGCTCGTGAAGCAGCACGTAAGGCGCGTGATGAGAGCCGAAATGGGAAGAAAAATAAGAAAGATAAGGGCTTGTTGTCGGGTAAATTGACACCTGCTCAGTCTAAGAATCCTGCAAAAAATGAACTCTATCTAGTTGAAGGGGACTCTGCTGGCGGTTCTGCTAAACAAGGCCGTGACCGCAAGTTCCAGGCTATTCTACCTCTTCGTGGTAAGGTTATCAATACAGCCAAGGCCAAAATGGCAGATATCCTCAAAAATGAAGAAATCAATACCATGATTTATACCATTGGTGCGGGTGTGGGAGCAGACTTCTCTATTGAAGATGCCAACTATGACAAGATCATTATCATGACCGATGCGGATACCGACGGTGCCCACATTCAAACACTTCTCTTAACCTTCTTTTACCGTTATATGCGTCCTCTTGTCGAGGCAGGACATGTCTATATCGCCCTTCCGCCTCTTTACAAGATGTCAAAAGGAAAAGGCAAGAAAGAAGAAGTGGCCTATGCTTGGACGGACGGTGAGCTAGAAGAACTCCGTAAACAGTTTGGTAAAGGCGCTACTCTCCAACGCTACAAAGGTCTTGGTGAGATGAATGCGGATCAGCTCTGGGAAACAACTATGAATCCTGAAACCCGTACCCTCATACGTGTCACCATCGAAGACCTAGCCCGCGCCGAACGTCGTGTCAATGTTCTCATGGGAGACAAGGTCGAACCACGCCGTAAGTGGATTGAGGATAATGTCAAGTTTACGCTGGAAGAAGCGACAGTGTTTTAAGTCTATTTTTAACGAATGGGTATCAACATGAGAACTGAAGTAGAAATGCTAAATCTGATTTTACAGACTGCCAAAACTTTACAAGTCAAAGCTGTCGCCATGTCTGGTTCACGAACTGATACAAAAGCGCCAAAAGATGAGTTTCAGGATTACGACGTGGTCTATGTCGTGGACGACTTAGATAATCTGACGAGTGACCTTTCTTGGTTGGACCAGTTTGGCAACCGTCTGATTGAACAGTATAACGTACTGGGCAACCGTCGACTTTATCTTATGCTCTTTGAAGATGGCAATCGGATAGATTTGACTCTCTGCCCCAAAGACCACATTCAAGAGTGGGTGGATAGTGAGGCTGATTATACAGTTTTGAAAGATGAGAAAGGCTTGTTTGACTCCTATACCACAAGTCCTCAGCGTTACTGGACAAGTCCAGCTAGTCCGACAGATTTTGAAAAAGCCTGCAACGAATTTTGGTGGGTGTCAGCCTACGTGGTTAAAGGAATTTGTCGTAATCAGCTCATCTACGCGACAGACCATCTCTACGGTATTTGTCAACAAGAACTCTTGAAGGTCTTGGCTTGGCAGGTAGCAAGCGATAGGGGAAGAGTCGACGTTGGCAAGAACTACAAGTACCTCTTTCAGTATTTGCCCGCTGAGAAAGAAAAGGATTTTTCAAATCTGCTAGATTTCTCAAGTTTAGAGAAAATCATTCAGTCTTTGTTTGCTACGATGCAACTTTTCCACCAAGAAGCTCACTCCCTTGCTCACAAGATGGGCTTTGACTACGATAAGGAAGTGGCTGAGAAGATGATTGAGTATGCTGAGGAAAGAGTGAAGAAGTTTGGGAATAACTAGAAAAATGAAAAAGCGAGAGGAGAAGACTCATGATTGAAAAAGTGGAACGCCTCATTACAGAGATTAATCGTATTCATCTAGAATATTCTAAAGATTATTTTGAAACGGGTAAGGTGGAAAAAATCAATCTCAAGCATACCTTTTCAAAAGTTTCGACTAAAGCGATTTTGGCCTACCGTCTGAATTTACATGAGTCAATTAATGACTATCTGATGAAAGCGGATGTCCAAGATATTGCCTATGTTTATCGTGTCAAAACTTCTGAGTCTATTTTAGATAAAATTACACGTTTTTCTGAGCGTCAAGAGGGCTATCCTGTGAATTCCATTCTTAATGATATTTTTGGTGCTCGTATGATTTTAAGTTCCAAAGAGATTGCTCAAGTCATGGAGAAATTAGATGATTGGCAAGAGAATTACGGACTAAAAAACTGGTATTTACGTGATAAAGATGGCTATGTCGGTATTCATATCTATTTTAAAAATAAAAGTAATTTTTATTACCCATGGGAACTTCAACTTTGGGATAAGAAAGATGTAGATAGCAATATCGCCAGTCATATCAAGTATAAACGAGGATTTGTGGAGTAGATGTTTCAAGTGGAAATGACGATACAGGAATTGGATGAAACTCACTTAGTCTATATTTTTTCTTTTTCCATAATAGTTACTCTCCATTCTTCGAAAGGAGCTGAACGCGCCCTAAATGCTATGTGAAAATTCCTTATTACTCACTGAAGCAACATATTAAATTACAGAAAGGATAGTTTGGTTACTTATAGTAACTGAACACGGGACTAATCCTTTCTACATCCTTTTATCATTACACACACTCTACATTCTTTGAAAGGAGTTGAACACCCCCTAAATGCTGTGTGAAAAAGATAAATTCTCTTACGAGCATCGCTCGCTTTAAGAATTTCCTATTTTCACTTTGCATTTTACGGGCTTAGTATCCTATGTCTAACATTCAAAACATGTCCCTTGAGGACATCATGGGAGAGCGCTTTGGTCGCTACTCCAAGTACATCATTCAAGACCGGGCTTTGCCAGATATTCGTGATGGATTGAAGCCGGTTCAGCGTCGCATTCTTTATTCGATGAATAAGGATGGCAATACCTTTGATAAGAGTTACCGCAAGTCGGCCAAGTCTGTCGGTAACATCATGGGGAATTTCCACCCACACGGGGATTCTTCTATCTATGATGCTATGGTTCGTATGTCACAGGACTGGAAAAATCGTGAAATTCTAGTCGAAATGCATGGTAATAACGGTTCTATGGACGGAGATCCGCCTGCGGCTATGCGTTATACTGAGGCGCGTTTGTCTGAGATTGCAGGCTATCTTCTTCAGGATATCGATAAAAAGACCGTTCCTTTTGCTTGGAACTTTGACGATACCGAGAAAGAACCGACTGTTCTGCCGGCAGCCTTTCCAAATCTTTTAGTCAATGGTTCGACTGGGATTTCGGCTGGTTATGCCACGGATATTCCACCGCATAATTTGGCCGAAGTTATCGATGCGACAGTTTACATGATTGACCACCCAACTGCCAAGGTAGATAAACTAATGGAATTCTTGCCTGGACCAGACTTCCCTACAGGGGGGATTATTCAGGGGCGTGATGAAATTAAGAAAGCCTACGAAACTGGGAAAGGGCGCGTGGTTGTTCGTTCCAAGACTGAGATTGAAAAGCTAAAAGGTGGTAAGGAACAAATCGTTATCACTGAGATTCCTTATGAAATCAACAAGGCCAATCTAGTCAAGAAAATCGATGATGTTCGTGTCAATAACAAAGTGGCAGGGATTGCTGAGGTTCGCGATGAGTCTGACCGTGATGGTCTTCGTATCGCTATCGAACTCAAGAAAGACGCAAATACCGAGCTTGTTCTCAATTATCTCTTCAAATACACAGACCTGCAAATCAACTACAACTTTAACATGGTGGCGATTGACAATTTCACGCCTCGTCAGGTTGGGATCGTTCCAATCTTGTCTAGCTACATCGCCCACCGTCGTGAAGTGATTTTGGCACGTTCACGCTTTGACAAGGAAAAGGCTGAGAAACGTCTCCATATCGTCGAAGGTTTAATTCGCGTGATTTCGATTTTGGACGAAGTTATTGCTCTTATCCGTGCTTCTGAGAATAAGGCTGACGCCAAGGAAAACCTCAAAGTCAGCTATGGTTTTACAGAGGAGCAGGCTGAGGCTATCGTTACCTTGCAACTGTATCGTTTGACCAATACGGATGTCGTTGTCTTGCAGGAAGAAGAAGCAGAGCTTCGTGAAAAGATTGCCATGCTTGCGGCTATTATCGGTGATGAACGGACTATGTACAATCTCATGAAGAAAGAGCTTCGTGAGGTCAAGAAGAAATTTGCGACTCCACGTTTGAGTACTTTAGAAGACACTGCGAAAGCAATCGAGATTGATACAGCTAGTCTGATTGCTGAGGAAGATACCTATGTCAGCGTGACCAAGGCAGGTTACATCAAGCGTACCAGCCCGCGTTCTTTTGCAGCTTCAACGCTAGAGGAAATTGGTAAACGTGATGATGACCGTTTGATCTTTGTACAAGCTGTCAAGACAACACAGCATCTTTTGATGTTCACAACTCTTGGAAATGTCATTTATCGACCAATTCATGAATTGGCTGATATTCGTTGGAAGGATATCGGTGAGCATCTGAGTCAGACCGTTACAAACTTTGAAACTAACGAAGAAATCCTTTATGTGGAAGTCGTGGATCAGTTTGATGATGCGACAACCTACTTTGCGGCGACTCGTTTCGGTCAAATCAAGCGTGTAGAACGCAAAGAATTCTCTCCATGGCGAACCTACAAGTCTAAGTCTGTCAAGTATGCTAAGCTCAAAGACGATACAGACCAGATTGTAGCAGTGGCTCCGATTAAACTAGATGATGTTCTTTTGATTAGCCAAAATGGTTATGCCCTTCGTTTCAATATCGAAGAGGTTCCAGTTGTCGGTGCTAAGGCTGCAGGTGTCAAGGCTATGAATTTGAAAGCAGATGATGTCCTCCAATCTGCCTTTATCTGTAACACTTCATCATTCTATCTCTTGACCCAGCGTGGAAGTTTGAAACGTGTTTCCATCGAGGAAATTCCAGTAACCAGCCGTGCCAAACGAGGACTACAAGTCTTGCGTGAGTTAAAAAACAAACCGCACCGTGTCTTTTTGGCTGGTGCAGTTGCAGAGCAAGGATTTGTTGGTGATCTCTTCAGTACAGAGGCGGACAGGAATGACCAAACTCTGATTATCCAATCCAATAAAGGAAGGACCTATGAAAGCCGATTAAAAGACTTGAACCTATCAGAACGAACAAGTAACGGTAGCTTTATATCCGATACCATTTCAGATGAAGAAGTTTTTGATGCTTATCTTCAGGAAGCTTATACAGAACTTGAATCTAAGAAATGATAAAAAACAATGAAAAGCTTTTCATTAAGAAATTTCTTAAGCTATAGATTTAAGAGTTGAATTTGATTATATATACAAAAACGAACAGTGCTGATTCCCAACTGATAGGGACTCAATCCTGTTCGTTTTCTTGTCTTTATTGGTATAGACCGCCTGGTATTTAATTGTGAAATTATTAATATGTTGTCAATTATTCAAGCTAGATTAATAAAAAAATAATATTTTTTAAGAAAACGATTGCGCATATATTATTTTTATGTTATACTTTTATTGTTTCAAGAAAGCGCGTTCAAGAAATAGTTGCTTTTAATATAAAAGGAGTTTTGTATGTCTCAAAATAAACAAGATAAAGGATTTCGTTTTTCTATTCGTAAACGTAGTGTTGGAGTATGTGGTGTTGCCATTGCAACATTTTTGCTAGGTTCTGGCCTTGTATTTCAAACAAATGTAGTAAAAGCAACAGAGCCAAGCGTTGCTGCAGTTGCTGGTGAAAATATTGCTGCACATAAGTCTGCAAGTCAGAGTTCGACTGCTTATGGTGCAGATGCTTCTAGAGCGGTTGACGGCAATCGAGATAATGACTACGGCCATCGCTCAGTTACTCATACAGATTTTCAAGATCATTCTTGGTGGAAAGTTGATCTAGCAAAAGAAGAAGGTGTGGGAACTGTTCGTATTTACAATCGTGGAGACAGTAATGTAGGGGATCGTTTATCTAATTTTGATGTTATTTTGTTAGATAAAGATGGAAATGAAGTGGCTCGTCAACATGTTGATAGTTTAAATGATCAACCAACAGTTGATGTTCAATTCACTGGAGTTAATGCACGATATGTAAAAATTGAATTAAATAAATCTAAAACTGCACTTAGTTTAGCAGAAGTTGAAGTATATCGTTCTCTAGGTGAAAATATTGCTGCTCATAAGTCTGCAAGTCAGAGTTCGACTGCTTATGGTGCAGATGCTTCTAGAGCGGTTGACGGTAATCGAGATAATGACTACGGCCATCGCTCAGTTACTCATACAGATTTTCAAGATCATTCTTGGTGGAAAGTCGATCTAGCAAAAGAAGAAGGTGTGGGAACTGTTCGTATTTACAATCGTGGAGATAGTAATGTAGGGGATCGTTTATCTAATTTTGATGTTATTTTGTTAGATAAAGATGGGAATGAAGTAGCTCGTAAACATGTAGATAGCTTAAACAATCAACCAACAGTTGATGTTCAATTCTCAGGAGTTGATGCACGATATGTAAAAATTGAATTAAATAAATCTAAAACTCCACTTAGTTTAGCAGAAGTTGAAGTATATCGTTCTGCAAAATCAGAAAAGATTGTAGAAAATAAGAAAACAGAAAACAAAGTTAAAACAGATTACACTGCAGAACTAAATAAATATTTGTTTGGTTTGAATTATGATAAAACAAATATTTTAACTAGACGAGGCGAGGCAATAGAAAATTACACGAATACAAGCACAAAACAACAAGGAAATGAATTTGTGGTTGTGGAAAAAGTGAAGAAGAACCTTTCTAGTGGTCACGCTGATGTTGCTATTAATGGCAACGGAGATATTTTCCTAGGTGCTTTGTTTAAAGCAAATCAAGACCTTCTAGAAAATAAACCACAACAAATTAGTTTAGATCGTAGCAAAGGTAGAATTAGTGTTGATTTACCAGGAATGGTAGGCGGAGATAGCTATGTAGATGCTAATCCAACTGTAAGTGGTATGCAGGAAGGTGTAAATACCTTGTTAAATCGTTGGCATGAGAAGTATGCTGGGAAGAACCCTGCTCCAGCACGTATGCAGTACGAATCAACTTCTGCTTATAGCATGAATCAATTAAAAGCTAAATTCGGAAGTGACTTTGAAAAAGTTGGAGTTAATCTAAAAATTGATTTTGAAGCTGTCAATAAAGGTGAAAAACAAATTGAGGTAGTTGATTTTAAACAAGTTTACTATACTGCTAACTTTGATGCTCCAAAAAATCCATCAGATGTATTTGCTTCAGGAGTAACAGTTGATCAATTGAAAGCACGTGGAATTGATGAAAATACTCCTCCTGTATATGTATCAAGCGTGTCATACGGACGTCAAATGTATGTTAAGTTTGAAACAACAAGCAAGAGTACCGAGTTGAAAGCAGCAATCAATGCTGTAATCAAAGGTGTGCCTATTAAACCAGAATCTGAATGGGCACGTGTTTTGAAGAATACAACTGTAACAGTTTCCATCGTAGGTGGAAATGCTGATGGCGCTGCACGTGTTGTGACAGGTACAGTAGAAGATTTGAAGAAATTGATTCAAGAAGGAGCTACTTTCAGTACGCAAAACTCTGCTGTTCCAATTTCTTACAAGACTGCATTCTTGAAAGATAATCAAGTAGCTACAATTCAAAGCAATACAGACTACATTGAAACTAAAGTGACTTCATACAAAAATGGTTACCTCAATTTACAACATAAGGGAGCTTATATTGCTCGTTACTATGTTTACTGGGATGAAGTGACTTATGACAAGGATGGTGTTGAAAGTATTCGTTCACGTCAGTGGGAGCATAACGGTCAGAACAGAACAGCTGGTTTCCAAACTGAAATTCAATTTAGAGGAAATGTGCGCAATATACGCGTGAAGATTCAAGAAAAAACAGGTCTTGTTTGGGAACCATGGCGTACTGTTTACAATCGTACCGATCTTCCTTTAGTCCAAAAACGTACCATTATTAATTCAGGTACAACAATCAGACCAAAATACGATGAAAAAGTTGAAAACAACTAATTCTCACTTATAAAAATAATTAGTTATACTAATGAATTGAACCCCAAAAGTTAGTCCAAATTCTAACTCTTGGGGTGTTTTTCTGTGTCTTGTTTTATGAGTAGTTTACATATAAGTATATATGTAAATTAATCGTTATTGTGAATAGCATTATAGATTTATTAGACCCAAGGTAAGAAGACATCTCTTGTTTTTATATTCAAAGCTATAGCGGTTAATATTTAAGGAGACCTTCAAGTTCAAGTAGTCAATAAGAAGAAATTCTCTTGTAGTTTAAGATTTTTTAGGATAGTTATGAATTTAATTCTCGATAAAGGGATCTATTTTAGGAGTCATTTTCTAGCTTCTTTAGGTAACCATCTCCGAATGGACCTCTTGTGATTTACATTAGTTTACTTTTTCCATAGGGCATAGGGGTGTGTATAGTAGATATATTTATTGGAAAATGTCTATTCTGTGTTTTATTATGGATATATTTACTTCAATTTCTCCTAAGCATTGAGTTTTAACTCATGTTCCTCAAAAAGATGTTTAATGAGGTTAAAATTGTTAAATTTGAGTATAATATCTTGTAAAAAATTCTAAAATCCTATAAAATAAAAAGTGACGGAGGAATTTATGAATGTAAATCAAATTGTACGGATTATTCCTACTTTAAAAGTTAATAATAGAAATTTAAATGAAACCTTTTATATGGAAACCCTCGGTATGAAAGTTTTGTTAGAAGAGTCAGCCTTTCTATCACTAGGTGATCAAACAGGCCTTGAAAAACTTGTTTTAGAAGAAGCTCCAAGTATGCGTTCTCGTAAAGTGGAAGGAAGAAAGAAGCTGGCTAGATTACTTGTCAAGGTGGAAAATCCCTTGGAAATTGAAGTCTTATTAGCTAAAACAGATTCGATTCATCGATTATATAAGGGGCAAAACGGCTACGCTTTTGAAATTTACTCTCCAGAAGATGATTTGGTTTTGATTCATGCGGAAGATGATAGAGAAAGTCTAGTAGAAGTAGAAGAAAACCCTGAATTTCAAACAGATTTGGAATCAATTTCTTTAAGTAAATTTGAGATTTCCATGGAATTACATCTCCCAACTGATGTCGAAAGTTTCTTGGAAGTATCTGAAATTGGGGCGTCACTTGATTTTATACCAGCTCAGGGTCAAGATTTGACTGTGGACAATACAGTTACTTGGGACTTATCTATGCTCAAGTTCTTGGTCAATGAACTAGATATAGCAAGTCTTCGCAAGAAATTTGAGTCTACCGAATATTTTATTCCTAAGTCTGAAAAATTCTTCCTTGGAAAAGATCGAAATAATGTTGAATTGTGGTTTGAAGAAGTATGAAGTGGACCAAGATTATTAAAAAAATAGAAGAACAAATCGAGGCAGGGATTTATCCCGGAGCCTCTTTTGCGTATTTTAAGGACAATCAATGGACGGAGTTCTATTTAGGACAGAGTGACCCAGAGCATGGCTTACAGACTGAGGTAGGACTAGTTTACGATCTAGCCAGTGTCAGCAAGGTTGTTGGGGTTGGCACAGTTTTTACCTTCTTGTGGGAAAAAGGTCAATTAGATATTGACAGACTTGTAACAGATTTTTTAGCTGAGAGTGATTATCCAGACATCACTATTCGCCAGCTCTTGACTCATGCAACAGACCTTGATCCTTTTATTCCTAATCGTGATCTTTTAACAGCCCCTGAATTAAAGGAATCTATGTTTCATCTCAACAGACGAAGTCAATCAGCCTTTCTTTATTCGGATGTCCATTTTTTGCTGTTAGGTTTTATCTTGGAAAGAATCTTTAATAAAGAACTGGATGTAATTTTACAAGAACAAGTTTGGAAACCGTGGGGAATGACGGAAACCCAGTTTGGGCCTGTTGGGTTTGCTGTTCCAACAGTTAGAGGTGTCGAGGCAGGTCTGGTACATGATCCCAAGGCTCGCCTCTTGGGCAGACATGCAGGTAGTGCTGGTTTATTTTCGACTGTAAAGGATTTACAAATCTTTTTAGAACACTATTTAGCAGATGATTTTGCAAGAGATTTGAGTCAAAATTTTTCACCTTTGGATGACAAGGAACGTTCTTTGGCATGGAATTTGGAAGGAGATTGGCTAGACCATACGGGCTATACAGGTACCTTTATCATGTGGAATCGTCAGAAGCAAGAAGCGGCCATTTTCCTATCCAACCGTACCTATGAAAAGGATGAGAGAGCTCAATGGATTTTAGACCGTAATCAAGTGATGGACTTGATTCGTAAAGAAGAGTAAGGAGAGACATGTCAAATAGTTTAAAAGGGACTCTATTAACAGTTGTGGCTGCTATTGCTTGGGGTTTGTCAGGAACGAGTGGCCAATACCTGATGGCACACGGAATTTCGGCTTTAGTTTTAACTAACTTACGACTTTTAATCGCTGGCGGGATTCTCATGGTCTTGGCTTATGCTACTGCAAGGGATAAAATGCTGGCCTTCTTAAAGGATAGAAAGAGTTTGCTATCTCTTCTCATTTTTTCTCTAATTGGTCTTTTTCTCAACCAATTTGCCTATCTGTCTGCTATTCAGGAGACCAATGCAGGAACAGCGACGGTGCTTCAGTATGTTTGTCCTGTCGGAATTTTAATTTATAGCTGTATCAAGGATAAGGTGGCGCCGACACTGGGAGAGATAGTTTCTATCATATTAGCTATCGGAGGGACCTTTCTTATTGCAACACATGGGCAGTTGGACCAGTTATCCATAACACCTACAGGCTTGTTCTGGGGGCTCTTTTCTGCTCTGACTTACGCACTTTATATTATTTTGCCAATAGCCTTGATTAAGAAGTGGGGGAGCAGCTTGGTCATCGGTGTGGGAATGGTCATAGCAGGTTTGGTCGCTCTTCCTTTTACAGGAGTTCTACAGACTGCTATCCCAACTAGTCTTGATTTTCTCCTTGCATTTGCGGGCATTATCCTTATCGGGACTGTCTTTGCCTATACAGCCTTTCTAAAAGGAGCCAGTCTGATAGGACCGGTCAAGTCAAGCTTGTTGGCTTCAATTGAGCCAATATCGGCGGTTTTCTTTGCCTTCTTAATTATGAATGAACAATTTTATCTCGTTGATTTTCTTGGTATGGCAATGATATTAGTTGCTGTAACTCTGATTTCTTTGAAAGATTTACTCTTAGAAAAATAAAAAGACTCTTTGTCCGTGACAGAGAGTTTTTGCCTAGTAATCTAATTGTTTTCAAGATAAAATTCAAAACGTTCGCCTACATATTGACTTTTTACATATTCAAAAGCTGTTCCATCTTCTAGGTAGGAAACTTGAGTCAGCCCAAGAATGGCATGTCCTCTTTCAACTTCCAAATAGTGAGCGATCTTTTCTTTAGCGAGGCGAGCATAGATGGTCTGCTGTGATTTACCAATACGGTAGCCATATTTTTGCAGGGTTTGGAAGAAATGACTGGTGATTTCTTCTTTTTTAAAGTTCTTAATAAATTTTTCAGGAATAGAAGCAACTTCATAAACCAGAGGAACATTGTCGGCATAGCGAACACGTTCCATTCGGATAATGTTTTCGGTTGGAGAAATTCCTAACTTAGCAACTTCTTGCTCATTTGGAATGGTTTTTCTGTAAGAAATGAGCTGGCTAGAGGGAATTTTGCCTTGAGACTTAACAATTTCAGTAAAACTGGTTGTCCCTCGCATCTTTTCTTGTACTCGAGTACTGGACACAAAGGTGCCGCTCCCTACCCTGCGTTCCAAAACGCCTTCTTCGACTAAAAGAGATACAGCTTGACGAAGGGTCATGCGGCTGACCTCAAATTGTTCAGCCAAATCTCTTTCACTTGGCAGCCTCTCACCAATGGCCCAACGGTGATCGTCAATATCCTTTTTAATCTGATCATGGATTTTCATATAAGCAGGTAGCATATTTTCACTTCGTTTCTATCTTTTCTCTATTGTACCCTAATAAACAAGAAAAAGTCAAACTTCGCCTTGTTTAGTTGGTAATTCACTAGTATTTGTGATAGAATATTGAGAAAAGATATTTCTTTTGAGAAAGGAAAAAGATGAGCAACATTTCAACTGATTTGCAAGATGTAGAAAAAATCATCGTATTGGACTATGGTAGCCAATACAACCAGCTGATTTCACGCCGTATCCGTGAGATTGGTGTTTTTTCAGAACTAAAGAGCCATAAAATTTCAGCTGCTGAAGTTCGTGAAATCAATCCTGTAGGAATTATCCTTTCAGGTGGTCCAAACTCTGTATACGAAGATGGTTCATTCGATATTGACCCAGAAATCTTCGAACTTGGCATTCCTATTTTGGGAATCTGTTATGGTATGCAGTTATTGACCCATAAACTTGGAGGAAAAGTGGTTCCTGCCGGTGATGCTGGAAATCGTGAATACGGTCAATCAACCCTAACACACACACCGTCAGCGCTTTTTGAATCAACACCTGATGAACAGACTGTTTTGATGAGCCATGGTGATGCAGTTACTGAGATTCCTGCTGACTTTGTTCGTACAGGTACATCAGCTGACTGCCCATACGCAGCCATCGAAAATCCAGATAAACACATTTACGGTATCCAGTTCCACCCAGAAGTTCGCCATTCTGTATACGGAAATGATATTCTTCGTAACTTTGCCCTTAACATTTGTAAGGCTAAAGGCGACTGGTCAATGGATAACTTCATTGACATGCAGATTCAAAAAATCCGTGAAACAGTCGGTGACAAACGTGTCCTTCTTGGCCTATCAGGTGGGGTTGACTCATCTGTCGTTGGAGTTCTTCTCCAAAAGGCTATTGGGGATCAATTGATTTGTATCTTCGTAGACCACGGTCTTCTTCGTAAAGGAGAAGCAGACCAAGTTATGGACATGCTTGGTGGTAAGTTTGGTTTGAATATCGTCAAAGCAGACGCTGCTAAACGTTTCCTTGACAAACTTGCTGGCGTTTCTGACCCTGAACAAAAACGTAAAATCATCGGTAATGAATTCGTGTATGTCTTTGATGACGAAGCAAGTAAGCTCAAAGATGTGAAATTTCTTGCTCAAGGTACCTTGTATACAGACGTAATTGAATCTGGTACGGATACAGCTCAAACTATCAAGTCACACCACAACGTGGGCGGTCTTCCAGAAGACATGCAGTTTGAATTGATTGAACCACTCAACACTCTTTATAAAGACGAAGTTCGTGCCCTTGGTACAGAGCTTGGTATGCCAGACCATATCATATGGCGCCAACCATTCCCAGGACCAGGACTTGCTATCCGTGTCATGGGAGAAATTACTGAAGAAAAGCTAGAAACAGTTCGTGAGTCAGACGCTATTCTTCGTGAGGAAATTGCTAAAGCAGGTCTTGACCGCGATATCTGGCAATACTTCACTGTTAACACAGGCGTTCGTTCAGTCGGTGTTATGGGTGACGGTCGTACTTATGACTATACGATTGCAATCCGTGCTATCACCTCGATCGATGGTATGACAGCTGACTTTGCCAAAATTCCATGGGAAGTTCTTCAAAAAATCTCAGTACGTATCGTAAACGAAGTGGACCACGTTAACCGTATCGTCTACGATATTACAAGTAAACCACCTGCAACCGTTGAGTGGGAATAGAGTTAATGAGTTAAAAAAAGCCTAGAAATCAATCTTTCTAAGGCTTTTTACTTTATTTTAACAACAATTTAACAACAAAACTATAATTTTCACTATAAACTATACTTATCTTTAATCTACTTTTAAATAGGTATATATGGTATAATATGGTATAATATGATAAATTTGAAGGTGTGGAGGAAAAAATAAGATGTTTGTGAGAAAATTTGAACCTAAAGATGCAGAAAAAGTGTCAGAATTAGTTGTAACAACTTTAAGAACTACTAATATCAAAGATTATTCATTAGAGTATATAGAAAATGATGTAAAGATTTTGCAACCACAAAATATTTTAGAAAGAGCAAACTGGATGCATTTTTATGTGGTATGTGATGCTGAAAAGATTGTTGGGTGTGGGGCGATAGGACCATATTGGGATAAAGAAGATGAAAGTAGTCTTTTCACTATTTTTGTACTACCGGATTATCAAGGAAAAGGTGTAGGGCGAATGATTATTGAAACACTTGAGAAAGATGAATTTTTCCTTCGGGCAAAAAGAGTAGAAATTCCAGCTTCTATAACTGCAACACCTTTTTATTTGAAGATGGGATATAATTATAAGAATGGGATTACTCTTCCGGACGAAGAAGGGTTATTGAGATTGGAAAAATATAGATAAATTGAGGCTTTCTTGGCAACAACGGAAAGACAACTCCCAGTTTGTCGAACGTAAAGTATTAAAGACGATAGAAATAAAAAATCTATCGTCTTTTTCATGCCTATTTTCAATTTATATTGTGAGCAATAAATAGGGAAAACTCGCAAGAGTTGCTAACTAGTATTTCAAATGTAATCTCGGAATTATATGAATTATAACTAATAATACGGTAAACACTAATAGTTTACCGTAGGAATCTAAAGTTTAATCGGACAGACTTCGCTAGTCAGACAAAACTTTAGATTGAAAATTTTTAGTATTCTGATTGCCATTAAATTTACTTTTTCTGACAATATTATCACTCACCACTACTTTCCCAGTCATCCTAGTAGCTACTTCTTTCATAGCATTTGGCCTTAAATGAGAGTAGGTTCCAAGTGTTGTCTTAATATCAGCATGTCCTAGACGATTTTGCATTTCTAAATCATTCATTCCTAGAGAGAGCATAAAGCTGGCATGAGAATGCCTTAAATCGTGGATCCTTATTGATTTTATTTTTGCGTAATCACTATGAGATTTTAGAACACGTTTAAGAGTTGATTTTACCAACGGACTATCTGCTATGGAAAATACAAATTTACATTCTCCTATTTGAGATTGTGCTTTCTTCCAATATTTCAAATGTTCTAATGTATCATCATCAAGATAAAAAAGCCTTACACCTGATATAGATTTTGTATCAGTAAGATACCACTCTTTTTGGCTTTTATAATACATTGAGCAGTTTATTAAAGCAGTACCTTTTTCAAAATCTATTTTCGACCATTCAATAGCTTGTAATTCACTTGTCCTAACTCCAGTCATAAAGAAAAACCAAAATGTAGTAAAATACAATAATTCATAGATATTAGATTTATCAAATGTACTAATGAATAGCTGAAATTCTTCTACCGTCCAAAAATCAACTTTAGGACGGTCTTTTTTTACGTTTCCTACCGTCTTAGCAACATTATTTGACAACATACCCAATTTAACTGCTAAATCAAAAATCTGTTGTAACATTTGATGAACAGAACGAATATAATTATTAGATAACCCCTCTATAAACATTGCATTTTGCCACTTCTTTACATGAGGTGCTTGAATATCCGATAACTTCATATTCTCAAAAAATGACAGTCTTTTAAATTTTGATTGTGTCATATCAAAAGTACGTTTTCTTACTTGGCTCTTATAGTCTGGTATAAAATAATCATCAAGAAACTTTTTAAAAGTCATTGTGCTATTAACAGTTATAGAACCTTTACCAAAGTCGGCAAGCATAATATTTTTCTTGAAGTAGAAGAATACCATTATCTCCGTTAACAACAATTTAACAACAAAAGACTCAAATAATATCAAATCGTACTCATTGATTGTATTATCAATCACTATTAAATCAACTACCCTAAATAGCCAATATCTGACTTTTAGTGAGTGGGAATAGTCGTTTAAGGACTAGATTATTCCATGTAGTTTAATTAGCCAGTATCTTTGGATACTGGTTTTTACTTTATCGGCTCTTTTTACTACTTGTTTCAACTGCTGAAAGATTAGAATTGTCAAAACAATCTGTCCAGGCTTGATTTTATGGCTTATTTACTATAAAATGAGAAGGAAAAACGTCAAACTTTTATATTGCAAATAGGAGAAAACATGACAAAAACATTAAAACGTCCTGAGGTTTTATCACCTGCAGGGACTTTAGAGAAGCTAAAGGTAGCTGTTCAGTATGGAGCAGATGCTGTCTTTATCGGTGGTCAGGCCTATGGTCTTCGTAGCCGTGCTGGAAACTTTACCTTTGAACAGATGGAAGAAGGTGTTCAGTTTGCGGCTAAGTACGGTGCCAAGGTCTATGTAGCTGCCAACATGGTTATGCACGAAGGAAATGAAGCTGGTGCCGGTGAGTGGTTCCGTAAACTGCGTGATATCGGAATCGCGGCAGTTATCGTGTCTGATCCTGCCTTGATTATGATTGCAGCGACAGAAGCGCCTGGTCTTGAAATCCACCTCTCTACCCAAGCCAGTGCCACTAACTATGAAACGCTTGAGTTCTGGAAAGAATTGGGCTTGACTCGTGTCGTTTTGGCGCGTGAGGTTTCGATGGAAGAATTAGCTGAAATCCGCAAACGTACTGATGTAGAAATTGAAGCCTTTGTCCACGGAGCCATGTGTATTTCTTACTCTGGTCGTTGTACTCTTTCAAACCACATGAGTATGCGTGATGCTAACCGTGGTGGTTGCTCTCAGTCTTGTCGTTGGAAATACGACCTTTACGATATGCCATTTGGTCAAGAACGCAAGAGCTTGAAAGGTGAAATTCCTGAAGAATTTTCAATGTCAGCCGTTGATATGTCTATGATTGACCATATTCCAGATATGATTGAAAATGGTGTGGATAGTCTAAAAATCGAAGGACGTATGAAGTCTATTCACTACGTATCCACAGTAACAAACTGCTACAAGGCAGCGGTAGATGCTTATCTAGAAAGTCCAGAGAAGTTTGAAGCAATCAAGCAAGACTTGATTGATGAGATGTGGAAGGTTGCCCAACGTGAATTAGCAACAGGTTTCTACTATGGTACACCATCTGAAAATGAGCAGTTGTTTGGTGCTCGTCGTAAAATTCCTGAGTATAAGTTTGTCGCTGAAGTGGTTTCTTACGATGATGCGACACAAACAGCAACCATTCGCCAACGGAACGTCATTAACGAAGGGGACCAAGTTGAGTTTTATGGCCCAGGTTTCCGTCATTTTGAGACTTATATCGAAGATTTGCATGATGCTAAAGGAAATAAGATCGATCGCGCTCCAAATCCAATGGAACTATTGACTATCAAGGTTCCACAACCTGTTCAAGCTGGAGATATGGTTCGAGCTCTCAAAGAAGGTCTCATCAATCTTTATAAGGAAGATGGAACCAGCGTCACAGTTCGTGCTTAATAAATATGTAGGGGACGAAAGCTTTCTAGTTGCTTTCCCTTTAATCCTATTTACTAAAAGAACATTAGGTTAAAAAAATATATTAATTTCCATCCGAGATTTCATCTCGGATTTTTTCATTATTTTTCAGAAAGACCTAGATAATAGACGGATTTATTACAAGTTTTTTCCAAAATTTTCTATATAATAGACTTAAAAATAGTAAAATTGTAAATAATTTTCATTAAACGCTTTCAATGTTAGTAAAAAGTTGACAAATCCAATTTTTAGGACTAAACTAAGTAAGTAAATTTTAATTAAAAGGAGAATTCGTCATGAATTTAACATTTTTCGGTCTATGTCTTGCCTGTATGGGTGTATCTCTTGGTGAAGGTATGTTGATGAACGGTTTGTTGAAATCAGTTGCTCGCCAACCAGATATCATCTCAGAACTACGTAGTTTGATGATCCTAGGGGTTGCCTTTATTGAAGGTACTTTCTTCGTTACTCTTGTCTTTTCATTTATCATCAAATAAAAGAAGTATAAATTGAAAAAGGGAGGATTTTAGATGGAAGAAAGTATTAATCCAACCATCAATATTGGTCCTGTTACCTTTAATTTAACCATAGTAGTTTTGACTTTGTTGACTGTAGCACTTATTTTTGGCTTTATTTATTGGGCAACTCGAAATATGACTTTGAGACCCACAGGAAAACAAAATGTATTAGAGTATTTATTTGATTTTGTTGTTGGATTTACAAAATCAAACCTTGGTCCAATGATAAAGGATTATTCTCTCTTTTATTTCTGTTTATTCCTATTTATGGCCATTGCAAATAATATTGGCTTAATGGCTAGAATTCAGACTACAGATGGTGTAAATCTTTGGACCTCACCAACAGCAAATTTGTCATTTGACTTGGTCTTGTCTTTTACAATTATCTTAATGACACACGTAGAAGGAATTCGTCGTCGTGGAATCAAAAAGTATTTAAAAGCATTTGTAACACCAGGTTTTATGACACCAATGAATCTTTTGGAAGAAGTTACCAATCTCCTTTCACTTGCATTGCGGGTCTTTGGTAATATCTTTGCAGGGGAAGTGATGGCAAGTATGTTAGTCCTACTTTCTCATCAGGCCTTCTATTGGTATCCTATTGCTTTTGGAACAAATTTAATCTGGACTGCATTTTCTGTTTTTATTTCTTGTGTACAAGCATATGTATTTACATTGTTATCTTCAATGTACCTAGGAAATAAAATTAATGATGAAGAATAGAAAGGAGTAGTTTATGAATGTAACAGTAGGTGAATTACTTGGTGATTTTATACTAATCGCTGGTTCCTTTATTCTCTTGCTAGTCTTGGTTAAGAAATACGCTTGGTCAAATTTGGCTAGCATTTTCGAACAAAGAGCAGAAAAAATTGCAGCAGATATTGACGGAGCTGAACAAGCACGTCAAAAAGCAGAAGTATTGGCTCAGAAACGCGAAGATGAATTGGCTGGTAGCCGTAAAGAAGCTAAGACAATCATTGAGAATGCGAAAGAAACAGCTGAGAAAAGCAAAGCTAGTATTTTAGCAGATGCTAAGCTAGAAGCAGGACGCTTGAAAGAAAAAGCAAACCAAGAAATTGCTCAAAATAAAGCTGAAGCTTTACAAAGCGTTAAGGGTGAGGTAGCAGATTTGACAATCAGCTTGGCTGGTAAAATCATCTCACAAAACCTTGACGGTCATGCCCATAAAGAACTCATTGATCAGTATATCGATCAGTTAGGAGAAGCTTAATGGACAAGAAAACAGTAAAGGTAATTGAAAAATACAGCATGCCTTTTGTCCAATTGGTTATAGAAAAAGGAGAAGAAGACCGTATCTTTTCAGACTTAGCTCAAATCAAGCAAGTTGCTGAAGAAACAGCCTTACCTTCTTTTTTAAAAAAAGTGGCAGTAGACGAGTCTGACAAGGAAAAAACAATTGCGTTCTTCCAAGATTCAGTGTCACCTTTATTGCAAAACTTTATCCAGGTTCTTATCTACAATCACAGAGCAAATCTTTTTTATGATATTCTTGTAGATTGCTTGAACCGACTTGAAAAAGAAACAAATCGATTTGAAGTGACGATTACGTCAGCTCATCCTTTAACTGATGAACAGAAGAGTCGCTTGCTCCCTTTGATTGAGAAAAAAATGTCTCTTAAAGTAAGGAGTGTAAAAGAACAAATCGATGAAAGTCTTATTGGTGGTTTTGTCATTTTTGCCAATCACAAGACAATTGATGTGAGTATTAAACAACAACTTAAAGTTGTTAAAGAAAATTTGAAATAGAAAGTGGTGTTCTTTTGGCAATTAACGCACAAGAAATCAGCGCTTTAATTAAGCAACAAATTGAAAATTTCAAACCCAATTTTGATGTGACTGAAACAGGTGTTGTAACCTATATCGGGGACGGTATCGCGCGTGCTCACGGCCTTGAAAATGCCATGAGTGGAGAGTTGTTGATTTTTGAAAACGGCTCTTATGGTATGGCTCAAAACTTGGAGTCAACAGACGTTGGTATTATCATCCTAGGTGACTTTACAGATATCCGTGAAGGCGATACAATCCGCCGTACAGGGAAAATCATGGAAGTCCCAGTAGGTGAAAGTCTGATTGGTCGTGTTGTGGATCCGCTTGGTCGTCCAGTTGACGGTCTTGGAGAAATCCACACTGATAAAACTCGTCCAGTAGAAGCGCCAGCTCCTGGTGTTATGCAACGTAAGTCTGTATCAGAACCATTGCAAACTGGTTTGAAAGCTATCGACGCCCTTGTACCGATTGGTCGTGGTCAACGTGAGTTGATTATCGGTGACCGTCAGACAGGGAAAACAACCATTGCGATTGATACAATCTTGAACCAAAAAGGTCAAGATATGATCTGTATCTATGTAGCGATTGGACAAAAAGAATCAACAGTTCGTACGCAAGTAGAAACACTTCGTCAGTACGGTGCCTTGGATTACACAATCGTTGTGACAGCCTCTGCTTCACAACCATCTCCATTGCTTTTCCTAGCTCCTTATGCTGGGGTTGCCATGGCAGAAGAATTTATGTACCAAGGGAAACATGTTTTGATTGTTTATGATGATTTATCAAAACAAGCGGTAGCTTATCGTGAACTGTCACTCTTACTTCGTCGTCCTCCAGGTCGTGAAGCCTTCCCAGGGGATGTTTTCTACCTTCACAGCCGTTTGCTTGAGCGCTCAGCTAAAGTTTCTGATGAACTTGGTGGTGGATCCATTACTGCCCTACCATTTATCGAGACACAAGCAGGAGATATCTCTGCCTATATCGCAACCAACGTGATTTCAATCACTGATGGACAAATCTTCCTTGGTGATGGTCTCTTCAATGCGGGTATTCGTCCAGCCATCGATGCGGGTTCATCTGTATCTCGTGTAGGTGGTTCTGCACAAATCAAAGCCATGAAAAAGGTTGCTGGTACACTTCGTATCGACCTTGCTTCATACCGTGAGTTGGAAGCCTTCACTAAGTTTGGTTCTGACTTGGATGCAGCAACACAGGCTAAGTTGAACCGTGGACGTCGTACAGTTGAAGTCTTGAAACAACCTGTTCACAAACCATTACCTGTTGAGAAACAAGTAACCATTCTCTATGCTTTGACACATGGTTTCTTGGATACTGTTCCAGTAGATGATATTGTTCGTTTCGAGGAAGAGTTCCATGCCTTCTTTGATGCTCAACATCCAGAGATTTTGGAAACCATTCGTGATACAAAAGACTTGCCAGAAGAAGCAGTCTTGGATGCTGCGATTACAGAGTTTCTCAATCAAACCAGCTTCCAATAAGAATAGAGGTGTCAGATGGCAGTATCTCTAAATGATATTAAAACAAAAATCGCCTCAACAAAAAATACGAGTCAAATCACTAATGCCATGCAGATGGTATCAGCTGCTAAGCTAGGTCGTTCTGAAGAAGCTGCTCGCAACTTCCAAGTTTATGCTCAGAAAGTTCGTAAACTTTTGACGGATATTCTTCATGGGAATGGAGCTGGCAGTTCAACCAATCCGATGTTGATTAGTCGTCCAGTTAAGAAGACAGGCTATATCGTCATTACTTCAGACCGAGGTTTGGTTGGAGGTTATAATTCTTCTATTCTGAAAGCCGTTATGGAGTTGAAAGAAGAATACCATCCAGATGGTAAAGGTTTTGAAATGATCTGTATTGGTGGGATGGGAGCTGATTTCTTTAAGGCTCGTGGTATTCAACCACTTTATGAACTTCGTGGCTTGGCAGATCAACCAAGCTTTGATGAAGTTCGTAAGATTATTTCAAAAACTGTTGAAATGTACCAAAATGAACTTTTTGATGAACTCTATGTCTGCTATAACCACCATGTCAATACGCTAACCAGTCAAATGCGTGTGGAACAAATGCTTCCGATTGTTGACTTGGATCCAAATGAAGCGGATGACAGTTACAGTTTGACCTTTGAGTTGGAAACTAGTCGAGAAGAAATTTTGGAGCAGTTGTTGCCTCAATTTGCAGAAAGTATGATTTATGGTGCTATTATCGATGCTAAGACAGCTGAAAATGCTGCTGGTATGACAGCTATGCAAACAGCGACAGATAATGCTAAGAAGGTCATTAATGATTTGACAATTCAGTATAACCGTGCCAGACAGGCGGCGATTACACAAGAAATTACAGAAATCGTAGCAGGAGCTAGTGCTTTAGAATAGGCACTAGTCCAGCTCGTATGAAAATGAACTTATACTCAATGAAAATCAAAGAGCAAACTAGGAAGCTAGCCGCAGGCTGTACTTGAGTACGGTAAAGCGACGCTGACGTGGTTTGAATTTGATTTTCGAAGAGTATTAGGACCTAGTTGAGCTAGGAACCGACAGTATCTTATATAGAATAGGAGAAGGAGATGAGTTCAGGTAAAATTGCTCAGGTTATCGGTCCCGTTGTAGACGTCTTGTTTGCAGCAGGGGAAAAACTTCCTGAGATTAACAATGCACTTGTCGTCTACAAAAATGACGAAAGAAAAACAAAAATCGTCCTTGAAGTAGCCTTGGAGTTGGGAGATGGTATGGTCCGTACTATCGCCATGGAATCAACAGATGGTTTGACTCGTGGAATGGAAGTATTGGACACAGGTCGTCCAATCTCTGTACCAGTAGGTAAAGAAACTTTGGGACGTGTCTTCAATGTTTTGGGAGATACCATTGACTTGGAAGCTCCTTTTACAGAAGACGCAGAGCGTCAGCCAATTCATAAAAAAGCTCCAACTTTTGATGAGTTGTCTACCTCTTCTGAAATCCTTGAAACAGGGATTAAGGTTATCGACCTTCTTGCCCCTTACCTAAAAGGTGGTAAGGTTGGACTTTTCGGTGGTGCCGGAGTTGGTAAAACTGTCTTAATCCAAGAATTGATTCACAACATTGCCCAAGAACACGGTGGTATTTCAGTATTTACCGGTGTTGGGGAGCGTACTCGTGAGGGGAATGACCTTTATTGGGAAATGAAAGAATCAGGTGTTATCGAGAAAACAGCCATGGTATTTGGTCAGATGAATGAGCCACCAGGAGCACGTATGCGTGTTGCTCTTACTGGTTTGACAATCGCCGAATACTTCCGTGATGTAGAAGGCCAAGACGTGCTTCTCTTTATCGATAATATCTTCCGTTTCACTCAGGCTGGTTCTGAAGTATCTGCCCTTTTGGGTCGTATGCCATCAGCCGTTGGTTACCAACCAACCCTTGCTACGGAAATGGGTCAATTGCAAGAGCGTATCACATCAACCAAGAAGGGTTCTGTAACCTCTATCCAGGCTATCTATGTGCCAGCGGATGACTATACTGACCCAGCGCCAGCAACAGCCTTCGCTCATTTGGACTCAACAACTAACTTGGAACGTAAGTTGGTACAATTGGGTATCTACCCAGCCGTTGACCCACTTGCTTCAAGCTCACGTGCCTTGGCACCTGAAATCGTTGGAGAAGAGCACTATGCTGTTGCTGCTGAAGTAAAACGCGTTCTTCAACGTTACCATGAATTGCAAGATATCATTGCTATCCTTGGTATGGATGAGCTTTCTGATGAAGAGAAGACCTTGGTTGCTCGTGCCCGTCGTATCCAGTTCTTCTTGTCACAAAACTTCAACGTTGCGGAACAATTCACTGGTCAGCCAGGTTCTTATGTTCCAGTTGCTGAAACTGTACGTGGCTTTAAGGAAATCCTTGATGGTAAACATGACCAGTTACCAGAAGATGCCTTCCGTGGTGTAGGTTCTATCGAAGATGTGATTGCAAAAGCTGAAAAAATGGGATTTTAAGAGGTGATCTATGGCTCAGTTAACTGTCCAGATCGTGACACCAGATGGTCTCGTCTATGATCACCATGCCAGCTATGTATCAGTTCGAACTCTGGATGGTGAGATGGGGATCTTGCCACGACATGAAAATATGATTGCGGTTTTAGCAGTTGACGAAGTAAAGGTAAAACGTATTGATGATGAAGATCACGTGAACTGGATTGCAGTAAACGGAGGTGTTATTGAAATTGCCAATAATACCATCACAATCGTTGCGGATTCTGCAGAACGTGCTCGTGATATTGATATCAGTCGTGCAGAACGTGCCAAGCTTCGAGCAGAGCGTGAAATTGAAGAAGCACAAGACAAACACTTGATTGACCAAGAACGTCGTGCTAAGATTGCTTTGCAACGTGCCATTAACCGTATTAATGTCGGAAATAGACTATAAGAAAAAAGGCTCTTTGTCAACTGCAGTGGGTTGAAGAAAAGCTAAGATCGAGAAAGGACAAATTTCGTCCTTTCTTTTTTTATATTCAGAGCGATAAAAATCCGTTTTTTGAAGTTTTCAAAGTTCCGAAAACCAAAGGCATTGCGTTTGGTAAGTTTGATAAGATTATTGGTGGCTTCCAGTTTGGCGTTGGAATAAGGTAGTTGAAGGGCGTTGGCAATCTTCTCTTTGTCCTTTAGAAAGGTTTTAAAGACAGTCTGAAAGAGAGGATGGGGCTGCTTTAGATTGTCCTCAATGAGTCCGAAAAATTTCTCTGGTTCCTTATTCTGAAAGTGAAAAAGCAAAAGTTGATAGAGATGATAGTGGTGTTTCAAGTCTTCTGAATAGCTCAAAAGCTTGTCTAGAATGTCTTTATTGGTTAAGTGCATACGAAAAGTAGGGCGATAAAAACGCTTATCACTGAGTTTACGACTATCCTGTTGAATGAGCTTCCAGTAGCGCTTGATAGCCTTGTATTCATGGGATTTTCGTTCCAATTGATTCATGATTTGAACACGCACACGACTCATAGCACGGCTTAAGTGTTGGACAATGTGAAAGCGATCCAGAACGATCTTAGCGTTTGGAAAAAGTTGTCTAGCTAAGTCATAATAAGGACTAAACATATCCATAGTAATGATTTTGACGCGACATCGAACGGCTCTATCGTATCGAAGAAAGTGATTTCGGATGACAACCTGTGTTCTACCTTCAAGAACAGTGATGATATTGAGGTTATCAAAATCTTGCGCAATAAAGCTCATTTTCCCCTTTGTAAAGGCATACTCGTCCCATGACATAATCTTAGGCAGTCGAGAAAAATCATACTTAAACCGGAAGCCATTGATCTTGCGAATGACAGTTGAAGTTGAAATAGACAACTGATGAGCAATGTCGGTCATAGAAGTTTTTTCAATCAACTTTTGAGCAATCTTTTGATTGATGATACGAGGGATTTGGTGATTTTTCTTGACGAGAGAAGTCTCAGTGACCATCATTTTCGAGCAATGATAGCACTTGAATCGATGCTTTCTAAGGAGAATTCTAGTAGACATACCAGTCGTTTCAAGATAAGGAATTTTAGAAGGTTTTTGAAAATCATATTTCTTCATTTGACTTCCGCACTCAGGGCAAGACGGGGCATCGTAGTCCAGTTTAGCGATGATTTCCTTGTGTGTATCCTCTATAATCTGGATATTAGGGTCTTTAATATTGAGTAGTTTTGTTGTAAAATGTAATTGTTCCATATGATTCTTTCTAATGATGGTTTGGTTGCTTTTCATTATAGGTTATATGGGACTTTTTTTCTACCCTAAAATAGGCTCCATAATATCCATAGGGGATTTACCCACTACAAATATTATATAGCCTTTTAATTAAGCATCTTTTTTTGAATCCCAAAAATACAAATATGTATTTAATAAAAAAATAAAAGGAAAGAACGCTGTGAATATCAATAAGAAAGCGTTTTATACAATTACTTTTGGTGAGTTTATATCAAATGTTGGAGATAGATTTCAGAAAATTGCTTCTCCAATCTTAATTTACCAAGAATTTCATTCGTCTTTTGCAATGGGAGGAATGGTGATTATTGAATTGTTACCTCAATTCTTGTTGGGATTTGTTATGGGTTACTTATTAGATAATTTCAATAAGAAAAAATACTATTATGGTCTACATTAATACTTGCATTACTATGTAGTGTAATACCATTACTTTCTAAATATTCAGTTTCTATATTTTTTTACTATGTCATTGCATTTTTGCTACCTTTATTTTCGACACTTTTTTAAACAGGATTTTCAGTCATTATTCCTGCTTTATTTGAGAAGGAAGAATTACAAAAATATAATTCTCAATTTCAAGGTGTACGAACTATTTCAAAATTAATTTCTCCAGCTCTAGCAGGAGTATTAATGTTAAAGTTTAATATTAATAGCATTTTTTTTATTAATAGTGCTTCTTTCTTGTTATTATTTCTTTCAATACTAATTTCATATATTACAGATCAAGAACACAAGGAGAATGGTAATGATGATATAAAAGAGATTTTTGTAGGTTTTAAAGAGAATTTCACAAATATTAAATTGAGGATTTCTTTACTCTTTACTATTGTTGTGAATATTGCTATGCTAGGATTCAATGCAACGATTATTTATTATTTACAGGATCAATTAAAATTATCAAATAGTCTTGTTGGGATTGTTTACTCAATTGCTGGATTTGGAAGTTTGATAGCAGTAACCTTTCTTTCTACTTTTTTGAATAGGAAGGATGCCTTTATCTTGATGAATATATCAATGGCAACCATCCCACTTGTCATTATGGTGAGTGGAATAGTAGAAAATTAGATATTTTTTGGAATTTGCTATTCAATTTTGAGTGGATTAATTACAATAGCTTCTGTTTCGATTACAACAATACAGCAACAAGAAAGTATTGTGTATAATATTGGAAAGATACTTTCTAGTTTTTTTGTAATAGCTACCATTTTTGCACCTTTTGGAGGGATATTGGCTGCTTATTTTAATTGGCTTTTAAACCCGAGATTAAGTCTAGTTATTTTGGGTTTACTAAGTAGTTTATTGGTTATTTTTATAAAGAGTTATGAAAAAAAGCTAACTAAGAAAAGAACTGCAATATTTATAAAGGAAGATTAGTGGATTAATTATCACTTGAAAAAATAATATTAATTCGTAGTAAAATAAAAAATTGAAAAAGGTTTTACATAATGTACTACCTTTTTCAGATTTAATAATTATTAAGGGGATAGAACTAGAAACCAACAATACTGAATCTTTAAATGCCCCCAAAAGTAAGATTTTTCTGTCTAACTTTTGGGGGCAGTACATTATCTCTAACTTTTGGAGTGCTTTTTCTACATTCAAATTATTTTACAGTACCCATGTACGGATGGCATGGGCAACGCCGGATTCGTCATTTGTTTTGGTGATGTATTTGGCGATTTTTTTGATTTCTGGATTTCCGTTTTCCATGACTACAGGGTTGCCAACGACTTCCAGCATGGCACGGTCATTTTCTTCGTCACCGATAGCCATGGTTTCATCTTTGGTCAATCCGAGTTTTTCAGCTAGGTGAGTGATGGCTGAACCTTTGTCCACATTCTTTTTAAGAAGTTCGAGGTAGAAAGGAGCGGATTTGTTGATGGAGTAGTGTTCGTAAAATTCTGCTGGAATCTTTTCAATGGCAGCATCGAGAATCTCTGGTTCATCGATGAACATACACTTGACGATTTCCTTGCCAGCCATTTCTTCAGGTGTACGATAGAAGATGGGCATGCTGACGAGGGTTGATTCGTGCACTGTGTATTTTCCGATATTGCGATTGGCAGTATAGATACCGTCCTTGGTAATGGCGTGCATGTGGACACCGAGCTTACGACTGAGGAATTCCATATCCAGATAATCCTCATAGGTCAAGGATTCACTGATAATCTCATGTCCTGTAGCAGTTTCTTGGACAAGGGCACCGTTGAAGGTTACAACATAGTCACCTTGGTCTCTCAACTGCAAGTCGTCCAGAAGTTTGGCAACACCAGCGATAGGGCGGCCAGTTGCAATCACGACTTTGACACCAGCTTCTTTGGCATCTTGGATGGCAGAAAAGACTTCAGGAGTGATTTCCTTTTGGCTGTTGACTAGGGTTCCGTCGATATCGACGGCGATTAGTTTAATACTCATAAATTTCCTCTTCTAGTTTTTATTTGGGGTAAAATGGTCGTTCTCAATCAAGTGTAAAAATTGCTGGGTGATACTTGCGAAGATGCTGTTTTGGTCCAACATTTCTTTTGGGAAATAGAAACGATTATCTCCGTGGCGACTACCAGCAAGGGATTGGACGATAGGAGACAGGCTAGAGAGTTCGGCCAGTTCTCCATTTTTTTGTAAAATCTCAATCTGTGTCCGCGGATTTTCAGATTCGGGACGATAGATATCATAAGGGAGGTCAAAGTTCTTATGAATGGCAGTATAGTAGTCGGGATCAAAGCCGATGTCCTCAACCAATTTTCTCATGCTAGCGAGTTGGTCTTGGTCTTCTTGTGAAAAGGTAATGGATTTAAAGACCTTGCGGTTGACAAAACGTTGTGACAGGTCTGCAAGTATTTTGTCAGGACTGGTCATCCAGAGTTGGAAGTAGGTATTCATCACACCATCATCCAGAGCCAGATAGTCAGTCAAGCTAACATTTTTTTCAAAGAAAGGCAGGAGATGTGGAGAAGTTCGAGCAAAGAATTCTTTGTTGTTTGAATAAAGTTCTTTAGCACGTTTCAAAAGATTTTGTAGGAGAACTTCCATGGCGCGTGTTGCTGGGTGGAAATAAACCTGCATATACATCTGGTAGCGACTGAGAACATAGTCTTCGATGGCATGCATGCCATTGCGCTGAAAAGCGATTCCATTTTCGACAGGACGAATGACTCGGAGGATTCGAGTCAGATCAAATTCCCCATAGGAAGCTCCCGTAAAATAGGAGTCACGCAAGAGATAGTCCATGCGGTCCGCATCAATCTGACTGGAAATGAGTTGCACGACCTGCTTGTTAGGATAGGTATGGTCGATGACACTGGCTACTTTTTCTGGGAAATCGGGCGCTACTTGTAGTAAGACTTGGTGAATCTCTGTCTCAGGACTTTGAATAATCTCCTGAGTAATGGCTTCATGGTCTGTATCAAAGAGATGTTCAAAAGTATGGGAGTAAGCACCATGCCCAAGGTCATGTAGGAGAGCAGCTGTCATGGTCAAGAGGGACTCGGCAGGATTCCATTCTTCAGGATATTTTTCTTCAAAAATCTCCGTGATACGTCGTGCAATTTCATAGACTCCTAGACAGTGAGAGAAGCGGCTGTGCTCCCCACCGTGGAAGGTATAACTGGAAGTTCCCAGTTGCTTGATCCGGCGCAAACGCTGAAATTCTTTTGTATTGATCAAGTCATAGATGATTTGATTATTAACATGGATGTAGTTGTGAACTGGGTCACGGAATACTTTTTCGTTCATATGACCATTATAGCAAAAAGCTAGAGTTTTTGGTAAAATAGTAGGACAAGAGACAAGAAAGAGGACTTGATGTGAAAATTCGGATGCGAAATACGATTCAGTTTGATGAGCAGTTGGAAGTGATTGACCAGCTTTATGATGTTGAAGTGCATGAAAAGGGAGATTATAGCTATCTGCTTTTTTATAATGAGGAAAAAGAAAAAGTAGTGATTAAATTTCATGGTCAGGAACTGGTGATGACCCGTTTTTCCACTCCGAAAACTATTATGCGCTTTCTAAAGGATAGTGATAGTTTAGCCTATATCCCCACACCCATGGGGATGCAGGAGTTTATCATCCAAACGAATCGTTATCAAGTGGATGGACAAAAGATCTATTTAGACTATCAACTACAAAATCAAGAGGGACATCCCTTTGCCAGCTATCAATTGGAAATTGCTTGGGGCTAGTCTCTTGTCTTTTTCAAATTTAGCTTGCTATCTTCTCGGATGAGCTTGCTAATGTGGTAGATTAGGCTATTTTTTGGTATAATAAAAGTTATGGAAATTGAAAAAAACAATCGTATGAATGCGCTCTTTGAATTTTATGCGG
Organism: Streptococcus sp. KHUD_015; assembly: GCF_051106265.1. Classification (GTDB taxonomy): domain Bacteria; phylum Bacillota; class Bacilli; order Lactobacillales; family Streptococcaceae; genus Streptococcus. The sequence continues at coordinate 1,292,668 of NZ_CP193665.1, read as the reverse complement.
CGCTTTTGACAGATAAGCAAATGAATTATATAGAGCTCTACTACGCTGATGATTACAGCCTTGCTGAGATTGCTGAAGAGTTCGGTGTCAGTCGTCAGGCTGTTTACGACAATATCAAGCGGACAGAAAAGATTCTGGAAGATTATGAGATGAAATTGCACATGTACTCGGACTACATTGTCCGTAGTCAGATTTTTGACCAGATTTTGGAGCGCTATCCCAAGGATGACTTTCTGCAGGAGCAGATAGAAATTTTAACAAGCATTGATAATAGAGAATAAGAGGAAGAAACATGGCATTTGAAAGTTTAACAGAACGTTTGCAGAACGTCTTTAAAAATCTACGTAAAAAAGGAAAAATCTCTGAAGCTGACGTCCAAGAAGCAACCAAAGAAATTCGCTTGGCCTTGCTTGAGGCCGACGTTGCCTTGCCTGTTGTAAAGGAATTTATCAAGAAGGTTCGTGAGCGTGCAGTCGGACATGAGGTCATTGATACCCTTAATCCTGCGCAACAGATTATTAAAATCGTTAATGAGGAATTGACTGCTGTTTTAGGTTCTGATACAGCGGAGATTATCAAGTCACCTAAGATTCCTACAATCATTATGATGGTTGGTTTGCAGGGGGCTGGTAAAACAACCTTTGCTGGTAAATTGGCCAACAAACTCAAGAAAGAAGAAAATGCCCGTCCTTTGATGATTGCGGCGGACATCTATCGTCCTGCGGCTATTGACCAGTTGAAAACTCTGGGGCAACAGATTGATGTGCCTGTCTTTGCACTTGGAACAGAAGTACCAGCTGTTGAGATTGTTCGTCAAGGTTTGGAACAAGCTCAAGCCAATCATAACGACTATGTCTTGATTGATACGGCAGGGCGTTTGCAGATTGATGAGCTTTTGATGAATGAGCTTCGTGACGTGAAAGCCTTGGCTCAGCCAAATGAAATCCTGCTTGTCGTTGATGCCATGATTGGTCAGGAAGCGGCCAATGTTGCGCGTGAGTTCAATGCTCAGTTAGAAGTAACTGGGGTTATCCTTACCAAGATTGATGGGGACACTCGTGGTGGTGCTGCCCTATCTGTTCGTCACATTACTGGAAAACCAATCAAGTTCACTGGTACAGGTGAAAAGATTACGGACATTGAGACCTTCCACCCAGACCGTATGTCTAGTCGTATCCTTGGCATGGGGGATATGCTTACTTTGATTGAGAAAGCTTCTCAAGAATACGATGAGCAAAAAGCCCTTGAAATGGCTGAGAAGATGCGTGAAAATACCTTTGATTTCAATGATTTCATTGATCAATTGGATCAGGTACAAAACATGGGACCAATGGAAGACTTGCTCAAGATGATTCCAGGTATGGCTAACAATCCAGCCCTTCAAAACATGAAAGTGGATGAGCGCCAGATTGCGCGCAAACGTGCCATCGTGTCTTCAATGACACCTGAAGAGCGTGAAAATCCAGATTTGTTAAATCCGAGCCGTCGCCGTCGTATCGCTGCTGGTTCTGGAAATACCTTCGTCGAAGTCAACAAATTCATCAAAGACTTTAACCAGGCTAAACAACTCATGCAAGGTGTTATGTCTGGAGATATGAACAAGATGATGAAGCAGATGGGAATTAATCCAAACAATCTTCCAAAAAATATGCCAAATATGGGAGGGATGGATATGTCTGCCCTTGAAGGAATGATGGGACAAGGTGGAATGCCTGACTTGTCAGCTCTTGGAGGAGCAGGAATACCTGATATGAGCCAGATGTTTGGTGGTGGACTCAAAGGTAAAATCGGTGAATTTGCCATGAAACAGTCTATGAAACGCATGGCGAATAAAATGAAGAAAGCGAAGAAGAAACGTAAGTAAGACAAGGGAAGGCCGCAGGGCTTTCCTTTTTTAGAAAGAAGAAAAAGGTCTATTTTGAATTTGCAAAGAATGATATAATAGTAGAAATAGTCTAACAGGGAGGAATTATGGAAATTGATAATCGATCAATTCGTCTTGGCGATGAATTAAAGAAAGAGTTAAAATCAGAAAGCCGAGTCAAGATTGCAGCAGCAACCTTTTCTATGTTTGCTTATCAGCAGTTGAAAGAGGAATTGGAAAATATAGAAGAGTTAAAATTTATTTTTACAAATCCGACTTTTATAACAGATGAAACCAAAACAGATTTCCGTGAGTATACGATACCCAAAAAAGAACGAGAACAATCGATTTTTGGTGGAAAGTATGAACTGAAATTGATGAATGAGCTGATCCAAAAAGCGATTGCTCGTGAATGTGCTGATTGGATCCGAAGAAAAGCGCAATTTAAGTCTATTAATATTGAAACAGATGAAATGCCAAATGGTATTCGAATTGAAAATTCGGATGATGTAGTGGCAGTAGATCGTTTGAAAAACTTTGATCGCAAAGAATTAGGATATGAAGCTTCTCTATTTAAAACGAGTAGAAACCTCTATCATGCACCACTTAGTTTAAATTATTTAGATGAATTTGATAATCTCTGGGAAGAAGATGATTATTTTCGTGATGTTACAGAAGAGTTTTTGGAGAATTTAAACCTAGCTCACAAAGAACATTCACCTGAGTTCATTTACTATGTGATGCTATATAATTTATTCAATGAATTTTTAGAAGATATCAATGAAGACTTTTTACCAAATGAAGGGGTTGGTTATAAAGAAAGTAAGATTTGGGGGGTGTTATATGATTTCCAAAAGGATGCAGTGAAATCGATCATTTCTAAATTAGAAAAATTTAATGGATGTATTCTAGCGGATTCGGTTGGTCTAGGGAAGACTTATACAGCTTTAGCGGTCATGACTTATTATGCTTATCGAGGCAAACGTATTTTAGTACTTTGTCCTAAAAAGTTAGAAAATAACTGGAATATGTATCGTCATGATTATGTAAATAATCCAATTTATGATAGACATTTGCTTTATGATGTCCTTTATCATACAGACCTCAGTAGAGATAAAGGACACTCTAATGGAATTGATTTGTCCTTAAATAATTGGCATACTTATGATCTGGTTGTCATTGATGAGTCCCATAATTTTAGAAATGGAGGTTCTAGCGAAAATGACTTATCTGAGGGGAGAGAAAATCGATACAGCCGTTTAATGAATCGTATCATAAAGTCTGGTGTCCCTACAAAGGTACTCATGCTATCAGCCACACCTGTTAATAATCGTTTTAATGATTTGAAAAATCAAATTGCTCTAGCCTATGAAGGAGATACGGATCAAATTGATAATAAATTAGAAACAAAATCATCTATAAATGATATTTTCAGAAACGCTCAATCTGCTTATAATAAGTGGGCTGACCTTCCTGCAGAAGAGAGAACAACAGATAAACTGTTATCTACATTAGACTTCGATTTCTTTAAAGTATTAGATAGTGTAACGATAGCCAGAAGTAGAAAACATATTCGGGAATTTTATGATAGAGAAGCTATTGGAGAATTTCCACAGCGCTTAAAACCACTTAATTTTGAACCCGATTTAACAGTTTCAAATCTCGGAATTACCTATAAAAAATTATATCACTTACTTGATAAACTGCAGTTGACTATCTATCAACCTTCGATACATATTTACCCATCAAAGAGAGCTAAATACGATAAAAGTAAAGAAGGAGTAATGGGGAATTTAACTCAGTTTGGTCGTGAATCAGGTATCAAAAAACTGATGATGATTAACCTGCTCAAACGTTTAGAAAGTTCTGTTGCAGCTTTTCGATATACTTTAATAGATGTTGTTAAAGATTATGTAGAAAAGACTTTAAAGGCTATCGAGAAATATGAATTGACAGGCTTGGATCATTTATCTCTTAATCCTCATCTTGATGAAGATGATTTTGATTTGGAAGATAGTAATTTCGAGTTTTCTATTGGTAAGAAAAGTCGTATTGCTCTACAAGATATGGATTATCGTAGTTGGAAGGTCGAGTTAGAACAAGATTTTGCAGTATTGACAGAGCTAGAAAATCTAATCAGTAAAATAACGCCACAAGAAGACCAAAAACTGCAGACTCTTTTTTCATTGATAGATGAGAAACTAACAAATCCTATCAATGCTGGTAATAAAAAGTTGATTATTTTCTCCGCATTTGCGACAACAACGAATTACCTTTATAAACATATTAGTCAGTATGTCTTGGATAAGTATGGTCTTTACACTGCTCAGATTTCAGGCACAAAAGGTTTTGCTACAACTTTGGAAACTAAAAATAAAGACCTCAATTCTTTATTAACTTATTTCTCTCCTAAATCAAAATCTCGTGATGTTCTGTTTCCTGGTGATGAGAGTGAGATTGATCTTTTAATTGCAACAGATGTGATTTCCGAAGGTCAAAACTTGCAAGATGCAGACATGATGGTTAATTACGATATCCACTGGAATCCCGTTCGTATTGTTCAACGATTTGGTCGTGTGGATCGAATTGGTAGTCAAAATAAATACATTCAATTGGTTAACTTTTGGCCAAATCTTGAGTTAGATGAGTATATCGATCTTAAGTCTAGGGTTGAATCTAGGATGAAAATTTCTGTTTTGACTTCAACAGCAGATGATAATGTTTTATCTAGTGAAGAAATAGAGGATAATAATTATCGAAGAAAACAATTAGAACGTCTTAGAGATGAAGTAGTCGATTTAGAGGAGATGAATGATGGTATTTCCATTATGGATTTAGGATTAGAAGATTATCGCATAGACCTTCTCAAGTATTTGGAAGAACATCCTGAGTTAGAAAAGGTTCCGAGGGGCTTGCAAGCTATTTTATCTGCTTCCAATAAAGAATCAGAAGGTGTCATTTTTGTCCTAAAAAATAAAGATCAGATAAAAGGAAAAAATAATCAAAATCAGCTTCATCCATATTATATCCTCTACATCAATAGAAATGGAGAACTACTGTTATCTCCGTCTGAAAGTAAGAAAATATTGGAGCACCTCAGTAGCATTTGTCGGGGTCAAAGTAAGCCATTAAGTCAAGTAGTAGACAAGTTTAATCGTCAAACAAAAGACGGTAAAGAAATGGTTGTTTATTCCGAATTGCTTCAAGAGGCAATCAATCAACTAATGGAACATGATCAGATTTCAACGATGGATGCCCTATTTAACTTTGGATCTGTTGACTTGATGAATACTAGCATCGAGGGAATGGATGATTTTGAGTTAATTTGTTTCTTCATATTGATGAAAGGAGATTCTGATGATTAAATTTCCATCCTATACAGCCTTATCAAAAGCTCACGTTCTATATCGGCCTCATAAAAAAGGAAATAGTGATTTTTTTGATAATCTTAATGTTTCTGTAAAAGAAAAGAAAGAATTAAGAGAACAGATTAGAGCAATTCAAATTACTCATCAGATTGATACAAGTACCACTAATATTCCTGCTGGAAAAAAGGTGAAGCAAATCATGGTTTTAGAAATAGAAGTCGAACAAATGGATGTTTCGTTCACTTTATTAGAACAGCTAGATATAAGATTAGGGATTTACACAGCTTTTGTATTAAAATATCCACAAGGTCAAGAAGAACTTCTTATTCATTATAAAGAGCCTTTAAGTCAAGAAAAGGATGGTAAGCACTTTAAGATTGTCCGTCGCTTTCAGACGTGTGATGATGTAAGCATTGACTTTGAGGGAAATGATTTAGATGATGTTTATGATAGTCTTGTAAAAGAAACTGGTAAGAAAGAGCTACAAGTTTTAGAATCAAGTAATCTTAGAAACTCTATTGATCTCAGTGACCAATTAGATAAATTATATAAAAAGGCTCAACAGTTAAAGAAAAAGATGTACTCTGAAAAATCAATGAGAAAACAAATAGAAATAAAAAGAGAATATCAGGCTACATTGAAAGAAATAGAAGCTTTAAAGAAGCAAAATTGATTGTAAGTTTTGACAAAGGAAAATCAGAAATTGAGATTAGGGAACTTTTTTGATTTCAAAATCTATTTTTGATAAAATGAAGCTGTAATTTATTAAAAATTAAGCACTACAAAAATAGAATAAGCCAACTTAAATTTTTATAAAATTAAAATTACAAAAGCTTGACAAAGCTAAGAAAGGATACTACCATGAGCACAGCACAGCACAGCACAGCACAGCACAGCACAGCACAGCACAGCACAGCACAGCACAGCACAGCACAGCACAGCACAGCACAGCACACAGGTGAAAACTCTGGACTTGAGAAATTAAATCTCACTTCAAAAGATGTTTTTACAGATAATATTTCAAAAATTGGTCAACTTTTTCCTGAAGTTCTGACGGAAAAAAGGGATGAATACGGCAGATTAGGTCCTGCGATTGACTTTGAGAAGCTTAAACAGTTTTTATCAGAGGAAATTGTGGATGGTCGAGAATCCTATGAGTTTACTTGGGTTGGAAAGCGTGAAGCTATCGCAGAAGCTGGGCGACCAACTACCAAAACCCTAAGACCAGATCTTGATGAAAGTGTTGACTTTGAAAACAGTGAAAATGTCTTTATTACTGGAGATAATTTAGAAGTCTTAAAAATCTTACAAGAATCCTATCTAGGAAAAATCGATATGATTTATATCGATCCACCCTATAATACAGGGAAAGACTTTGTATATTCAGATAAGTTCCAAAAAACAGATGAAGAGTTGAAGGAAGATATGGAACTTTTGGATGAAGAAGGACGCCAGGTAATTGGGCTTACAAAAAATGAAAAGACTTCGGCTCGTTACCACTCAGACTGGCTCAATATGATGTATCCACGCCTCCGTCTAGCGCGTAATCTCCTCAAGGATTCAGGTGTTATCTTTATCTCTATCGATGATAATGAACAAACTAATCTTAAAGCCATTTGTGATGAGATATTTGGGGAGGAGAATTTTGTAGCTAATTTTATTTGGGAAAAGACACAACATTTTGGACGTCAAAAGTTAAATAGTTACAACAATGTTGATTATATACTTTGTTATAGTAAAAATCTTTATCAAGATAGCCAGTTGAAAGAACGATTAGTCGAAGTCGTTAAAGATGAATTTGAAGATGCTCCACTATATAACAGTAGTAATAACGTGAGTATATTAAGCTTCCCTGCTAAAACGGTTAAGTTTAATTTGGCAGATGGTGAATACAAACAAACTTTAGATGAAAAATATTATTTACTATCACCAGTAGTAGTGAGAGATGGATGGAATGAAAATGAATTTCAATTAAAATTCAAATCTAGATGGTCTGATAGTACTGTTCAGGATGAAATTAAAAAAGGTACTATTTTCTGGGTTAAGACAGAGAATTTTTCTATCAGGGCAATTTATGCTGATGGAAAATCTGCAACAGAAGCTCCAAGACAATTAATTTTAACTAACCAAAATAATGCTTCTAAAACGCTGTCTCGATTTAATCATAGAGTGGACACTTCAGAAAATGCTACAAGAGAATTAAAAAAATTATTAAATGGAGACTATTTTTCATTTCCAAAGCCAGTTTCTTTAATTAAATATTTAATTAGTTTAATATACAAGAATGGTTCACATATTAATTCAGGATATTTCCTCGACTTCTTCGGTGGTTCTGGTACTACGGCGGATGCAGTCATGCAATTGAATGCTGAAGATGGTGGAAATCGTAAGTTTATCCTGTGTACCTTGGATGAGGAAGTGGCCGAAAAGTCTGCTGCTAAAGATGCAGGTTATGAAACTATTGACCAAATTTCACGTGAGCGGATTCGTCGTGCTGTTTCCAAGATTCAGGAGGAGCATCCAGAGTTGGTTGGCAAGCAGGACTTTGGATTTAAGGCTTACAAACTAGATTCTTCTAATTTCAAAGATGTATCTGCCCGTCCAGATCAATTTGTTCAAACAGATCTTTTCGATAGTATATCCAATATCAAGGAAGGACGTACTGGCCTCGACTTACTTTTCCAAGTTATGCTGACATGGGGGATGGAACTGTCACTAACCATTGATTTGGAGAAAGTAGCAGGAGCAGAAGTGTATGACGTGGATCAGGGATCACTCATGGCTTGTTTTGAAGATGAAATATCAGAAGAAGTAATCCGTCACATCGCTCAAGCACAACCACTCCGTGCCGTTTTCCGTGATAGCTCATTTGCCAATTCAGCAGATAAGATTAACGTAAGTGAAATCTTTAAAGAATTATCATCTCATACAAAAGTGAAGGTGGTGTAGGCGATGTTCTATCAGCTGACAACTGATAATTGGATAAGTATCGGAGGGATTATAGTAGATTCGATTGCGATTATTGTTTCTATCAGTATTGCAATCTGGGTTACTAGACATGCTTTTAAAGATAACTTAAAACAAAATTTATTTGAAAAAAGGATGATATTGTATAGTGATCTTATTCTACCTTTGGAGTACTTACTTGCAAATCATACAGTTTCTAATCTAAAAAAGCAACATAAGGCAATTGATGAAAATATAACTAAATTATATTTTTTATCTAATAAGGAAATGTATAGTTTAGCCATAGAATTCATTCAAGAACTTGAAGATACTATCAAGAAAGTTGAAGACGGAAAGATACAAGAAGATAATCAAAGACTTATTTCTATTTGTCTTGTACTTAGTGATGCAATGAAGTGGGAAAAAGAGTATTTTAACGATATTACATCATCAAAAATGAAAGAAATTAAAAAGAAATATAATATGGCGTAACTATTAAATATAGTTATAGATGTGAAATAGTTTATGTGAATTTAATAAAAAGAATATAGAATTATGAAACTACAATTTAAAAAACAACAATTTCAGTTGGATGCGGTGAGTGCCATTGCAGATTTATTTCAAGGGCAAGCTAAACATACTGGAGTTCAGTATATGGCGGATCCAGGTCGTCTCAAGTCAGATGAGGTGGATTTGGTTTTGGACGCCTATCGAAATGCACCGATTCAATTGAGTCAAGCAAGTATACGAGAAAATGTCCATACTATGCAAACTCGTTATGGTTTGCGTCCTTCTGATAAACTATCGATTGATATGATTGCTGGACGAGAAGCTTATAATTTTTCAATAGAGATGGAAACGGGAACAGGGAAGACCTACACGTATATCCGTACAATTATGGAGTTGAATAAACGCTATGGCTGGCTCAAGTTCATCATTGTCGTTCCAAGTGTAGCCATTCGTGAAGGGGTTCTCAAGTCTCTTCAGATCATGTCAAGCCACTTTCAGATGGAGTATGGCAAACAACCACGCTATTTTGTTTACGATTCTTCACGTTTAGGTGATTTGGATAGTTTTGCCAATTCATCAGACCTTCAAATCATGGTCATCAATTCTCAAGCCTTTAATGCAAAAGGTAAAGATGCGCGACGGATTCATTCTGAACAGGAAAGTTTCCGTTGGCGTCGTCCGATTGATGTATTGGCAGCTATGAATCCGATTATGATTATCGATGAGCCTCAGTCTGTTGAAGGGAAACAAACCAAGGAAAGACTAAAAGATTTCAAGCCATTGTTTACGCTACGTTATTCGGCTACCCATAAAGAAAAGCATGATATGGTTTATAGATTGGATGCCATGGACGCTTACAATCAAAAATTAGTGAAGAAGATTGCGGTTAAGGCTATTGAGCAAACTGGGACGACTGGAACACAAGGCTATCTATATCTACAAGAAATCATTCCACAAAAAACAGGCGCCCCCAAAGCAAAAATTGAGTTTGAAGTAAAAATGCAGTCAGGTGTCAAAAGGAAATTGAAGGTAGTGGAAGAACCCTTTGATTTGTACGCTGAATCAGGGAATTTATCTGCTTATCAAGGAATGACCCTTAGTCACTTTGATGCAAGGGAAAACAAACTTCAAGTTGGTGTGACTCAGGAACTCCATGTCGGTGAAGTGATTGGGGAAGTGGATGAGTCTAGTATTAGAAGAATTCAAATCCGAGAGACCATAAAAAGTCATATTGAAAAGGAAAGTAAACTTTACAATCGAAGAATTAAAGTATTATCCCTATTTTTCATCGATGAAGTGGCCAAGTATAAGCAATATGATGAACATAATGATGCCTATAATGGTGAATACGCTCAGATTTTTGAAGAGGAATACCGAAATCAAGTAAATCAGTTTATCCAAACACAGGAACCAACTCCTTATCGTAGATATTTGGAGGCTAATCTTGAGGGAAATTCAGTTCATGCTGGTTACTTTTCGGTAGATAAAGTGAAGAAGTCAGATAAGACCATTTTTGTGGACTATAAATCTGCCAGTGAAAAGAAAAGTAATCTTTCAAATGATATCGATGCCTATGACTTGATTATGAAGGACAAGGAGCGTTTGTTGAGCTTTGAAGAGCCAGTTCGTTTCCTATTTTCTCACTCAGCTCTAAAAGAGGGATGGGATAATCCTAATGTCTTTCAAATCTGTACGCTGAAGCAATCTTCAGCAGAGACTCGAAAACGTCAAGAAATCGGTCGTGGTATGCGTTTAGCAGTTGACCAAAATGGAATTCGTCAGGATTTTGAACTCTTAGGAAATGATGTTCATGAAATCAATAAACTGACAGTAATTGCAAATGAAAGTTATGATCAATTTGCTCGGAGTCTACAAGAAGAAATCAAAGAACTCTTAGCAGATCGTCCTGCAAAAGTGGATGTTAGTCTTTTTGCGAATAAAGTTCTAACCAATCAAGAAGGACAAACAATACGTATTACCAAGGAACAAGCAGATTCGATTCATTTTGATTTAATTCGACAAGGCTATATAGATCGTGAAGGACAATTAACTACAGAATATTTTACTGCAAAAGAAAATCATCAGTTACAGCTATCTGAAACACTAGCAGGTTATGAGGATAAGCTGGTAGAGATATTGGAGAGCGTTTATCATGCTGGACAGTATGAAATTGAAAATGCCAATCATTCAGTCATTCAATTCTCAAATGAGGTCAATCAAGAAAATATTGCCCGAAAAGAATTTTTAAATCTCTGGAAGCAAATCAATCGAAAGACCAGTTACCAAGTAGAATTTGATGATGCGGAGTTGGTAAAACATTCGGTTGACTATATCAATGAGAAATTAGTCGTTAGCAAACCAAGCTTTCATATAACTCAAGCAAGCGCTACTGAGATGAGTAAGGAAGAAGGACTCCATCTGACAGTGGCTGAGAATGATCGCCAACAAGAATATCTAACTGGTTCGCAGATTATGACCCAATATGATTTACTAGGGGAAATTGCTGATCAGACTGGTTTAACTCGTAAGCTGGTTGCGGAAATATTAAGTAAAATCTATGTCTACCAATTTGACAAGTTTAAACAGAATCCAGAAGAGTTTATTCTTAAGGTTTCAAAGCTTATTAATGAACAAAAAGCAAGTCAAATTATCAAGCATATCCAGTATAATGTGCTAAATGAAGAGTATGATATGGACTTGTTTTATGACAATCCTGAAACTGCTAACAGATCAGATGATCACTTACTTGAATCCAAAAAAGGAATTTACAATTTTGTAAAAGTTGATTCAAATACGGAGAAGACCTTTAAAGAATCTTTGGAACAATACGAGGATGTTCGTGTTTATGTGAAGTTACCAGGGAAGTTCAGTATTGCTACTCCGCTTGGGAACTATAACCCTGACTGGGCAATTGCCTTCCGTGAAGGAAGTGTCAAGCATATCTATTTTGTTGCAGAAACGAAAGGCTCTATGTCTAGTCTTCAATTAAAACAAGCTGAGCAAGCAAAAATTGCCTGTGCGCGTGCTCACTTTAAAGCGTTAGCTCAAGCTGGATTGATTAATGACCAGCACATCTATGATGTGGTTTCAAGTTATGAGGAATTATTAAATATTGTAAGATAGGGAGGAAAAAGAAATGGAATTTGTTGTATATCGTAAGGGAAGAGAAGTAGCTGTTTTTCAACGTAGGAGCGATGCAGAGAGATATGTGCGCTCTAAAACTGGATTTTTTGGTGAACCAGATGCTTACTATCAGATTGAACAAAGAGGTTGTTATTTGACAGAAGCAGCTGTAACTTACAAGGGATTGGCAGATGACTGTGATGAATTGATGACTTTGCGAAAATTCAGGGATTCTTATCTAGCTTTTCAAGATGGTGGTCAGGAGGAAATTGAATCCTACTATAAGATGGCTCCTCAAATTGTTGCCAAGTTAGAGGAACATCCAAATCGTGAGGAAATACTAGAGTCTATCTGGGCAGAACTCGTATTGCCTTGTGTTTCCTTGATTAAAGCAGGAGAGGATCAAGCTTGCCATCAATTGTATAAAACATATACACTGGAACTGTCACAAAAAGTGGTCCAATAAAACGAGTAGAGTATAGGAAAAGAGTTCGGGTCTCGCTAACTTGTATAGTGAAGAGGTCCCCTATTCTATTTAGATCCCCAATACCAAAATAAACGTATCAAGCTAATTACAAACTCAACTTATATTGAAGATTTTATATGGGATAATGACGAATCAAAGGAAACAAATTTTCAAAATTGGCTTGCTGAGATGGTAGGAGTTTAAGGGGGTATTTTTACCCCTTGGGATTTACAGGATCACAAAAGAGAAAGAGAGATAAAAAGATAACATGAAAAGAGATAATGGCGATTTGAATTTGTTTAAATTTGTAGGATTTGGTGCTATAATATTTTGCCTATTTATGATTATAGGCTCAAGGTTTGTCACTGTTGGTCTAGAAGAACCTAAACCAGTACAAAAAGAACCATCAGAATACTTAAAGCAAGAGATACAGTTGGAAGATGCTAAAATACTTGGAAAGTTTTGGAATGATAAAGGGCATTTTATTGTGGTGTATAGAGATACTACAAAAGCCCCTGAAATCGTTGAGGTTGATGCTTCTGAGTGGGAGCTTATGGAAGTAGGTGTAAACTTTGTGACTGTTGGTGTAGGTAGCAAGGAAGAGACTAAAACAGTACAAAGGGAAAGCCTTGGATTTCAAGAAAGCAAGTTAAGGGCAAAATTAGAAGATGCTACTATTTTAGGCAAGTTTTGGAATAGTAAAGGTCACTTTATTGTAGTGTACAATGGTACTACAAAAGCCCCGGAAATCATTGAGGTTTATTTTTCTGAGTGGCAATATAGGAGAGTAGGGGAACGATATTAAACAGCGTTAGAGGGGATTTACTTACTTCTAAGTATCAAAAAAATGAGCACTTCCGTAATTGGAAATGCTCGTTTTTTGATATGTTTAGACTATTAGTCTTTATTTTCGTATGGCAAGATTAAGTTCAAGATGATTCCTGTCATGGCTGATAGGGCAGTACCTGAAAGTGTAACTGGACCAAGTTTAAGGATAGCTCCTCCAAGTCCAAGGACCAACATAGCACTTGCGATGATTAGGTTACGCATTTGACCAAAATCAACACGTTCTTTGATCAAAACTTTCAAACCGTTGCTGGCGATAACTCCATAGAGAAGGATTGACATACCACCAAGTACAGCATTTGGAATAGTTGAAATCAAGGCAGTGAATTTACCAAGGAAGCTCAGGGCAATCGCGATGAAGGCAGCGTTACGGATAACTGAGACAGAAGCGATACGAGTCATACCGATAACCCCTGTATTTTCTCCGTAAGTTGTATTGGCTGGTCCACCAAGGAAGGCAGAAACAGAAGTTGCGATACCGTCACCAAGAAGAGTACGGTGAAGACCTGGTTCTTTCAAGAATTGACGACCACAGATTTGACCCAAAACAGTATGGTCTCCAATATGTTCAGAAATGGTTACGATCGCGATTGGCAAGATAGCGATGGTTTCAGGACCGAAGTAAAGATTGTATTCTTTAAAGGCACCACCTGTGCTAAATGGCAAGTAGAAACCAGGAATTTCAAACCAGTTAGCTTTTAGAACTGGTGTGAAGTCAACCAAGCCAAGAGTTAGTGCGAAGAGGTAACCACCGATAATGGCAAAGAGGAATGGAATGATTCGTAGGAAGCCTTTTCCTTTTGTGTTGATAAAGGCAGCAATCAAGAAAGTAACAACTGCTACAAGAGCATTTTTCCAATTTCCATCCGCTACAAGACCAGCGTTAGTAACAGCTGAACCTGCAAGTCCAAGACCGATAACGATGATCATAGGTCCGATGATGATTGGTGGCAAGAGTTTATCAATCCATTTTGTACCCGCAAAACGAACACTTGCAGCCACAAGCACATAGATAAAACCTGTAAGGATAACCCCTGTTTGTGCAGCTGATACATCCCCTCCTAGTTCCTTCATAGCTAGGGACATAGCTGTGATAAAGGCAAATGAAGAACCTAGATAAACTGGAACTTTAAACCCAGTTGAAATCATGTAGATGAGTGTTCCAACACCTGAAGCAAAAAGGGCAACAGATACAGGCATTCCCAAAATCAAGGGTACCAAGATGGTCGCACCAAACATGGCGAAAACGTGTTGGAAGCTAAGGAGAATTCCTTTTCCAGCCGAAGGACGTTGGTCAACGTCTAGTAACAAATCAACAGTTGATTCTTGTTTCATATAAACCTCACTTTTGGGCATCAAAAAAGAGCCCATTATTTTACAGCAATAGGCCCTCAGAGTAAGACTTCTCTAAAATCTAGACTTTAAAGAGTTTCAAATATTTCTGCGTCTTCGTCACCTCACGGGATGACATTAAAAACCTTTGCTTGTGATAGTATAGCAGAAATTACGAACTTTGTAAATATTTTTTTACTAAAAAATTTAAAGCGGGCGTTTATTTGGCATGCCAGCCTTTCTTGGGTATTTGTTGGGCGTTTCTTTTTTCTTTTCTACCACTGTGATATAACGCGGATCTCCATTTGGTAGGGCGTAGCTGAGATTGTCTTCGACTTTACTGAAGAGGAGGTTGAGGGCATTCTTTGCTTCAAATAACTCCTCAGGCGCATTGCTGGCCTTGAGTGCCAATAGTTTTCCGCCAACCTTAAGGTAGGGAATTGTCAATTCAGATAGGACTTGCATACGGGCAACCGCACGAGCTGTTACAAAATCATATTGAGCACGGAAGTTTTTGTCTTGGGCAAAATCTTCGGCACGTCCATGGTAGAAATGAACACCGTCTAAATCCAGTTCTTGAGCCAACAGTTGGAGGAAGTTGATGCGCTTGTTGAGAGAATCAATGATGGTCACATCTAACTGAGGATAGAGGATTTTCATTGGTAGACTAGGAAATCCTGCCCCAGCACCGATGTCAAGAAGTTTGATAGTTTCATTGGGAATCAAGCCTTGCAGAATAGATGCAATCGAATCGTAAAAATGTTTGAGATAAACTTCTTCCTTGTCCGTAATGGCTGTTAAATTAATCTTTTCATTCCACTCGACCAAGAGCTCAAAATAACGTTCAAATTGTTTTTTTTGCTGGTCCGAAAGTGGAAGGTTCTGCACGGCAAGCAAGTTGTAAAATGTTTCTGGTTTCATAGTTATTTCCTTCTTTAGTATCATCTTATTTTACCACAATCATAAAAAATTTGATATACTGGTACTAATCTAAAAACAGAAAGGAATTATAAAAATGACTTGGATTATTCTTGGAGTTATCGCTCTTATTGTTATTTTTGTGATTGTTAGCTATAACGGTTTGGTTAAGAATCGTATGCAAACAAAGGAGGCTTGGAGTCAGATTGATGTTCAGTTGAAACGTCGAAATGATCTCTTGCCAAACTTGATTGAAACTGTAAAAGGTTATGCCAAATATGAAGGTTCTACCCTTGAAAAGGTAGCAGAACTGCGTAACCAAGTGGCGGCAGCGACTTCACCAGCAGAAGCTATGAAAGCTAGTGATGCCCTTACTCGTCAGGTTTCAGGTATTTTTGCAGTTGCAGAAAGCTATCCAGATTTGAAAGCTAGTGCTAACTTTGTTAAATTGCAAGAGGAGTTGACAAACACAGAAAATAAAATTTCTTACTCTCGTCAACTCTATAACAGTGTTGTCAGCAACTATAATGTAAAATTAGAAACTTTCCCAAGTAATATCATCGCTGGAATGTTTGGATTTAAAGCAGCAGATTTCCTTCAAACACCTGAAGAGGAAAAGGCAGTTCCTAAAGTTGATTTTAGCGGTTTAGGTGACTAAGATGTTGTTTGATCAAATTGCAAGCAATAAACGAAAAACCTGGATTTTGTTGCTGGTATTTTTCCTACTCTTAGCTCTGGTTGGCTATGCAGTTGGTTACCTCTTTATGCGGTCTGGGCTTGGCGGTTTGGTTATTGCACTGATTATAGGATTTATCTATGCCATGTCTATGATTTTTCAATCAACAGAGATTGTCATGTCCATGAATGGGGCGCGTGAAGTTGATGAGCAAACGGCACCAGATCTCTACCATGTAGTGGAAGATATGGCTATGGTCGCTCAGATTCCCATGCCACGTGTTTTCATCATTGATGATCCAGCCTTAAATGCCTTTGCGACAGGTTCCAATCCTCAAAATGCTGCAGTTGCTGCAACTTCAGGTCTCCTAGCTATCATGAATCGTGAAGAACTAGAAGCTGTTATGGGACATGAAGTCAGTCATATTCGTAATTACGATATCCGTATTTCGACTATTGCTGTTGCCCTTGCTAGTGCTATCACCATGCTTTCTAGTATGGCAGGTCGTATGATGTGGTGGGGCGGAGCAGGTCGCAGACGAAGTGACGATGATCGAGACGGAAATGGTCTTGAAATCATTATGCTAGTGGTTTCTTTATTAGCTATTGTGCTGGCACCTCTCGCTGCAACCTTGGTACAACTCGCTATTTCTCGTCAGAGGGAATTCCTAGCTGATGCTTCCAGTGTCGAGTTGACGCGCAATCCTCAAGGGATGATTAATGCTCTCCATAAGTTGGATAATAGTAAACCTATGAGTCGTCCTGTAGATGATGCCAGTAGTGCACTTTATATCAATGATCCCAAGAAAGGGGGAGGGTTCCAAAAACTCTTTTATACCCACCCACCTATCTCAGAACGGATTGAACGTTTAAAACAGATGTAAAAATGTGCCTATACAATAAAAAATGAGCATTCTCGTAGTTGGAGATGCTCATTTTCTTATATAAGGGACTCAGAAATCAATTGGTTACGATACAACTTAGAATTTTTTTAGGAAACTTCGTTCAGAACACATGATATATCTAATAAGAATCTAGTATCTATGTCAAATGGAGGAGGGCAATTAATTGCACTTTTAGCAAATTAGAGAATATTTTTGGCGTGCTCAGAGTGTGTGTTAGAGACAAGTAGGCCAGCGTATTAGAGATAGAACTCATTTTAATGAGCATGTATTTTACAAAATTGTTCATGAATTCAATCTACAAATTAGCTATTCAAAAAAACGCACAGTGACTTCAGCCTGATTGTGAGAGAAGCTGGAATCACTGTGTGCTTTTAATTAGAAGTTGGTTTTTGTCCAACCTCTTTTATAGTCTATTTCGGAAAACTTCATACATAAGAATGGCTGCAGCAACACTGGCATTGAGGCTTTGAACATGTCCATTCATCGGAATGGTAATCATTTCATCGACCTGTTTTTTAATGTTGCTAGAGATGCCTTTCCCTTCATTTCCGATGATGAGGGCAATTTTCCCTTTTGTATTCCACTTGTGGCAAGGAGTACCGTTCATATCCGTTCCAAAGGTCCAGAAGCCTTCATCCTTGAGTTTGTCTAGAGTTTGACTGAGATTGGTTACTCGGGCAATCGGTACGTGCTCAATAGCACCTGTGGCCGTTTTGGCAACGACAGGAGTAACTCCGACAGCACGGTGCTTGGGAATGATGACACCTGAAACATTGGTCGCATCGGCCGTTCTCAAGATTGAACCCAAATTATGGGGGTCGGTTAACCCGTCCAGAATCAATAGAAGTGGATTTTCTTCTTGACGTGTTTTTGCTAGGATGTGTTCTAATTCGCTATAGGCAAATTCAGACACTCGTAGAACAAAACCTTGGTGGACAGCACCTTCAGTCATCTCAGAGAGGGATTTTTTTGAAGTCCAAGAAATGGACACCTTCTTTTCTGCAGCCAGTTCCTTGACTTTCTCAAGATTCTTACCTCGGAGATCTTCCTGGAGGTAGAGTTTGTTTCCAGTATTTGCAAGGAGGGCTTCGGTAACGGCGTGGACGCCATAGACAATATCATTTGTTTTCATGCCTCTATTATAACACAAAACCCCGTCTTGCAACGGGATTTTCTTTATTCAAGAATTAGTAAACCATCTTTAACTTCAAATGGGTCTTTTTCATTGATACGATCGTAAAACATGATTCCGTTGATGTGGTCAATTTCATGCTGAACAACGATGGAGTTGTAACCTTTGAGCTTAATACGGTGTTTTTCGCCGTTCTTGTCAAAGTAGTCAACAGTAACGCGGGCATGGCGCACCACATAGCCAGGCACGTTGCGGTCAACAGAGAGGCAACCTTCTCCTTCACCAAGAGCAGCGTCTTGAACAGAGTGAGAGACGATTTTTGGATTGTACATAATGGCTTGCAAATCGTAGGCTTCCTCTGGAGTTTCTCCTTCTTCAACAATATTTGGCACTAAAACAGCGATAATGCGTTTGGAGATATCCAATTGAGGAGCAGCCAGTCCAACCCCACCGCGTAGCCCCATCTTTTCAGCCATGACAGGATCTTGGGAATGTTTGAGGAATTGCATCATCTTTTCACCGAGAATGATTTCCTGGTCAGATAGGGGGAAAGTAACTTCCTCAGCAACTGCGCGTAGAGTTGGGTTCCCCTCGCGGATAATATCGTTCATATCAATCAAGTGAGCAGCTTTTGTAATACGTTCTATAGCAGACATTTTCTCTCCTTTCATTACCTCTACATGATATCACAAAATGACAAGGATTGAAAGCATTACGGCATTAAGCTTATATAGAAAATACCTAGCAGGTTCGATTCAGTTGTGAAAGAATTTCTTATCTGTGATATAATAAAAAGAAAAGGCTTGCATAAGAAAGTAGGGAGAATGAAGATGCAAAGAAGACAAGATAGAAATCAGAGTGGTTCAGCTTTTCGTTTTATGAGGGGGTTTGTAAACTTTTTTAGGAGTTATCGTAAGTGGAGTAATAAGGGATTTGTGGCGATACTTTTGCTAGCAGTTGCTTTATCAATGGGCTTGGTCTTGTTGTTTGAAAGTTTCCAAGGCCTGCCTCTGACCAGTCAAAAACGAGATACTATTTATCAAGAAGGAACTAAGAAAGAGTCTCAGGAGCAGGAAGAGGAAAAAACTGCTAGAATTATGGCTCATGGTGATTTGCTTTATCATGATATTCTTTACTTTTCAGCAAAAAAGGATGATGGAACCTATGATTTTCATGAGAATTTTGAGTATGTGACACCTTGGCTTAAGCAAGCAGACTTAGCTATTGGTGACTTTGAAGGGACCATTAATAAGGATCATTATTTAGCAGGTTATCCTCTCTTTAATGCTCCTGCTGAAGTTATGGATGCTATTAAGGATGCAGGTTATCATGTTCTAGATTTGGCTCATAATCATATTTTGGATTCGCAAATTGAGGGAGTTATTTCAACGGCCGATATTATTGAGAAGGCTGGAATCACTCCAATTGGAGTTTATACACACGAGCCACGTGATCAGGCTCCGCTGGTCATTAAGGAAGTGAATGGTATCAAGGTTGCACTTTTGGCTTATTCTTATGGATTTAATGGAATTGAGCAAAATATTTCTCAGGAGGATTATAATCACTATCTTTCAGATTTAGATGAGAATAAAATGAAGTCTGAAATTGAACGGGCGGAAAAGGAAGCAGATATTACCATTATCATGCCACAAATGGGTGTTGAGTATCGCATAGAACCGACTGAAGAGCAAAAAGCTTTATATCACAAGATGATTGATTGGGGAGCAGATATTATATTTGGAGGTCACCCTCACGTAGTTGAACCATCTGAAACGGTTGAAAAAGATGGGGACAAGAAACTCATTATCTATTCAATGGGGAACTTCATTTCAAATCAACGAATTGAGACCATGGAAGGGGTAGAAAATGCTAAGTGGACTGAACGTGGCGTGCTCATGGATGTGACCATTAAGAAAAAAGCCAGTAAGACGACAATCGAAACTGCTAAAGCGCATCCTTCTTGGGTAAACCGTACACCAAAAGGAACCTATTCTCCAGAAGGTTATCCACTCTTCCTTTACCAAACTTACATCTTAGAAGATTTTATCGAGGGGGGTAGTCATCGTGACCAGTTAGATGAAGCGACTAAGGAACGAATTGATACAGCTTATAAAGAAATGAATGAACATGTGGGATTGAAGTGGGACTAGCTTAAATCCAGAGGAAAGAAAATGACGATTAAAGTAATTGCGACAGATATGGATGGGACCTTGCTGGATGCTAGAGGCCAGCTTGATCTCCCACGATTGGAAAAGATTTTAGATCAGTTGGATCAGAGGGGTATTCGTTTTGTCATCGCGACGGGGAATGAAATTCACCGCATGAGGCAACTACTGGAGCATTTGGTCGATCGAGTGGTTCTGGTGGTTGCTAATGGTGCTCGTATTTTTGAAAACAATGAACTGATTCAGGTCCAGACTTGGGATGATGGCATTGTCGACAAGGCTTTGGCTCATTGCAAGGGTCGAGAGTGTCAAAATCAATTTGTTGTAACGGGGATGAAGGGTGGTTTCGTCAAGGAAGGTACGATTTTTACAGACCTTGAAAGTTTTATGACTCCAGAAATGATTGAAAAATTCTACCAACGGATGCAATTTGTGGATGAATTAACCTCTGACCTCTTTGGTGGTGTGCTCAAGATGAGTATGGTTGTTGGTGAGGAACGGTTGAATTCGGTATTGGCAGAGATTAATGACCTCTTTGATGGCCGTGTTAGGGCTGTATCCAGTGGCTATGGTTGCATTGATATCCTTCAAGCTGGAATTCATAAAGCATGGGGATTGGAAGAATTACTCAAGCGCTGGGACTTGAAAGCCCAACAAATCATGGCTTTTGGCGATAGTGAAAATGATGTTGAAATGCTTGAAATGGCTGGGATTGCCTATGCGATGGAAAATGCTGATGACAAGGCCAAAGCTGTGGCGACTGATTTAGCGCCAGCCAACAGCCAAGGAGGAGTTTATCAAGTCTTGGAAAACTGGTTAGAAAAAGGAGAATGAAGTGGCAGTACAGTTATTAGAAAATTGGCTCCTAAAGGAACAAGGAAAAATCCAAACTAAGTACCGTCACTTAAATCAAGTTTCTGTTGTAGAGCCAGATATTCTCTTTATTGGGGATTCCATTGTTGAGTATTATCCTCTGCAGGAGTTGTTTGGGACTTCAAAGACGATTGTCAATCGAGGCATTCGAGGTTATCAGACAGGGCTGTTACTAGAGAATCTAGATGCGCATCTTTACGGTGGAACAGTAGATAAAATTGTCCTTCTGATTGGGACAAATGATATCGGAAAAGATGTACTTGTAAATGAGGCTCTCAATAATCTTGAAGCTATCATACAATCCATTGCTCGCGATTATCCATTGACTGAGATTAAATTGCTTTCCATTTTGCCAGTCAATGAGAGCGAGGAGTACAAGCAGACAGTCTATATCCGCACGAATGAAAAAATTCAGAAATGGAATCAAGCCTATCAAGAGCTTGCTTCTGCCTATATGCAGGTAGAATTTGTGCCAGTTTTTGATAGTTTGACAGACCAGGCAGGCCAACTCAAAAAAGAATATACAACTGATGGGTTGCACCTTAGTATTACTGGTTACCAGGTTTTGACCAAATCCTTGAAAGCCTATCTTTTGTAGTTAGTTGATTTCTTTTTTGCATTTTTGAGTTAGATAAGGTATAATGGTTTTATTGTCTTTTGGGGTCGTTACGGATTCGACAGGCATTATGAGACATATTTTGCGACTCGTGTGGCGACGTAAACGCTCAGTTAAATATAACTGCAAAAAATAATACTTCTTACGCTCTAGCTGCCTAAAAACCAGCAGGCGTGACCCGATTTGGATTGCTCGTGTTCAATGACAGGTCTTATTATTAGCGAGATACGATCAAGTCTTGTCTAGTGGCTTGATAAGAGATTGATAGACTCGCAGTTTCTAGGCTTGAGTTATGTGTCGAGGGACTATTAAACTAATACATAACCTATGGTTGTAGACAAATATGTTGGCAGGTGTTTGGACGTGGGTTCGACTCCCACCGGCTCCATTATTTCTTTGCATTCTTTTGAATTCCTTGGTAAAACGTTGTTAAATCAACGTTTTTTCTTATGCGACTTTCAGTCCGTCTCGCTCCGTTAGGTGCGAGACAAAAAAACCACCCGCTATGCAGGTGCGCGTCGAAGGTTATACCAAAAAAACTCCGAACGCGATACAATAAAGGTGTTCAAGCCAATTGTAAAGCGAAAGGAGAAAAATATGGCACAAAAGGCACATAGTTTATCACACACAAAGTGGATGTGTAAATATCACATTGTGTTCACCCCTAAGTATAGACGAAAAGTAATCTATAATCAATATCGAAGTAGTTTAGGCGAAATATTTCATCGCTTGTGTAGTTATAAAGGAGTTGAAATTATCGAGGGTCACTTAATGCCAGATCATGTACATATGTTAGTAAGTATTCCACCAAGGATAAGTGTTTCGAGTTTCATGGGTTATTTAAAAGGAAAAAGTGCACTCATGATATTTGACAAACACGCCAATCTCAAGTACAAGTTTGGGAATCGGCATTTCTGGGCGGAAGGTTATTATGTAAGTACAGTAGGGCTTAATGAAGTTACAATTAAGAAATATATCCAAGATTAAAGAAATTATCCAGTGGATGATTTCTTCACGAGTATGAAAATTTGAGAACGAGTAAAGCATGATATAGCACTAGATAAATTAAGTGTAAAAGAATATGAGAATCCCTTTAGGGATAGTGGTAAGTAATACTAAAGCCTCTTTGAGAGGCAAGTGACGAGTCAAGAGCAATGAGGCTTAAACAACGTGAAGGAGGCTGGGTCAAAGAGTCTCTAAATCAAAAAACGCATAATATTAAGTGTTGAAAACTTGATATTATGCGTTTTATTGTAGGAAGATTTACTTCATTTTCTACTAAAATTAAGTTTTTGAATAACCTCTATTTTAGTAGTTTGTATAGTCGCCCTTAATCAATTTTTGCGATAAGCTTTAATACTATGACTGTACCATTCTTGCAGTTCCTTTGATGGTGGTGTCATATAATCACCATACATCTGTGTTAAAAATTGATCATATTTTTTAGGGACTGGTAACATACGGCCTTCAAACTCAGTTAAAATCAGTTCTTTAAAGGTATCAACTGGGAATATTTCTTTGATTCCTTCCTTACCAATCCCGATTCCTCCTTCATATTGAGGAGTGTTGGTTGCAGCATTTTTGACTAGTTGATCAATTTTCTTGTAAAAGTAGCGAGGATTGACAAATCGGAGAGCGTACCAACTACATAATCTAAGAAAATCTTTTAATTTGCTATCGCCGTGAACTGCTCGTGATTTTTTGATATAAGCTAGTTGACGAAGAGCCACATACTTATAGCTCTTGTCGACAATGCTCAAGTCTGTAAAGCGATCAATTGGGAAGATATCGATAAAGAGACTGGTGTCATGACGCTTGTACTTAACATGGTCTTCGATAACAGTAGAAGTATCCAAAATCGATGCGAAATTATGGAAGTACCAAGAAGAAGTGTCGTAGGAGAGAACCTTATAACGTGGATGGTTTTCTTCCTCAATGATCTTCAATAAGCGCTCATAATCTTCACGATAAAGGGAAATATCAATATCATCATCCCAGGGAATCATGCCTTTGTGGCGGATAGCTCCAAGCATGGTTCCATAACTGAGAAAATAAGGAATATTATGTTTCTTACAAGTCTCATCAATATAATCTAGCAGGGCTAGTTGAATTTCTTTAATTTCTTCTTTTTCTAAATATTGCATCCTAATCCTCCAATTTGTAGGCATGAAATTCATGACTGTAGAAGCGTTTTTCTTCAGGTGGCAAGGTCATATAATCCCCATAAAATTGTGTCAAAATAGTATCATATTTTTCAGGTGCAGGGAGGTTTAAATTTTCAAAGGGTAAATCGATTGTTTTATCAAAAGTACCACTTGGAAAGATTTCCTTTTCCTTAAATTTAGAAGGGATAAAGGCCATATACTGCCCATTCTCACGACTATATTTTTGAATTTCTTTCTCTATTTTATGTGCGAAGTAACGAGGAGAAATAGGTCGAAGGAGCAACCAAAAGGCTGTTCGTATCCAATCTTTTAAAAGGCTATCCTTATAGACAATATTTTTGTGTTTACTGAAAGACAGAAGTTTAAAACTTTCCAGTTTATAACAAGTATCAATGACCTTAGGATCATCAAAGCGATCCATAGGGAAAATGTCGATAAAAACACCTGACTCATAGGTTTTTGTATTTCGAGTATCGATTATTTTAGTCGTACTGTCTGTTATTTTGATAAAGTTGTTAAAGTAGTTTTTATCTGTTTCCAAGGATAAAAGTTTGTATTTACTTTTTTCCTTTTGAAAAATGTTTATAAATCGTTGGTAGTCTTCTCGAGGCATGGATAAATCAATATCGTCGTCCCAAGGGATAAAGCCCTCATGTCGAACTGCCCCAATCAGAGTCCCGTAGTTAATAATATAGTTGATATTGTGCTTTTTACAGAGAGTATCAATATAATCCAAAATTTCTAATTCAATTTGTTTGGCATCTTCAATGGTTAGTTGTTTCATTCTAAACTCCTATGATCTTTTGAATTTATTTTTTAAGGCTAGGACATGGTTTAAAAATTCATAGAAAATGCTATCTTTTGTGAAGACAAGTAGACTAATATAAGAGATGGCTGATAG
The DNA here is from genome assembly GCF_051106265.1 of Streptococcus sp. KHUD_015. GTDB lineage: Bacteria > Bacillota > Bacilli > Lactobacillales > Streptococcaceae > Streptococcus. Next base: position 1,267,863 of record NZ_CP193665.1, on the reverse strand, counting down.
CAAGACAATCAAACCAGTATTAATCAAAAATGGCAAATTAATGACCATATCCACGGGATATAAGAAATTGATCAGGAAATAAATTCCTACAAAGGAAAGTGAAAAGAGCGAGTATCGAACAGTATAGCTAAAGATATGTCCCAAGTGAATAAGTTGTTTTCTATGGATGAAAATGATATAGAAAACAAGTAGAGAGGCCTCTGATAGCATAGTTGTCAGTAAGTAGTACTCAGGAGCCACGATGTGGTTGAAAAAGAGGAGACTATTTAAGCCCAAATTGAGTAATCCTGCAAAGACTGTATAGACTGTGATTCGTTTTTCATAGCCATTTGTAAAGAGAATTTGGGAACCAAGAATGGTATCCAGTGCCAGGATAATCGTACGAAAAGCGAAGAGAGAGGTTAAGATACCACCTCCGATATATTTTTCACTACCGTAAAGTAGGATGGCATTTGGTCCTAAAACCATGAGTCCAAAGCTCAGTGGAATGATAAAGAAGTTAAAGATTCGACTGCCTCTATTAACTAGGGCGACATAGGCTTCTTTGTCGCCTTTTCCTAGATAGTAACTGAGACGAGGCACACTCACTCCAATTGCACCTGTTACAACCCCAGCTATAACGGTCACAATTCGTTGAGCCATGGTATAGTAACTAACGTTGACATCAATCCCTGTTTTAACGAGGAAGAGGCGATCTAAAAAAGTGAAGAGCATATTGGCATTGGCAAAGACTAACATGGCTGTCAGCGGGAGAAAGAGTGGTTTAAAATCACTTAGGTTGATTTTAACAAGTTTGATGTCTCTTTTAATCCAAAAATAACTAATCAGATAGTTAATCAGTGTCGATAAACTCATCACAAGTGTATAGATAACAATATCGTGTTCATTTTTGACAAACAGGAAAATAGAGACCAGCATCAGGATACGGATGAAGGCAGTTTTGTAAAAGAGAAAACTATAATTTTCCAGAGCTTCATTGACCCATTCAATTGAAAAAATCTGGGCAATGAGTTGAATCCCCATGACAAGGTAGACTTTTTTGATAATTGGATTATCAGTAAAGAAGAGAGGATAGGCTAGGATATAGACAGCGGTGGTCAAAATCGTACAAGCTATGCACAAATAAAAAAGACTGGAGAAGGTTCTATTCAGATCTTTTTTGTTATCCTTGACATTACTGATGGCCCGTAAACCGTAGTTATAGACTCCATAAGTCGCAAAGGGCAAGAAAAATGACAAAATAGTGTCGACTGAGTTGAAGTAACCATAGTCAGTTCGGTCCAAGACACGCGCGACATAGGTTCCAGTTAGGATGGGAAAAATAATATTTAAGACACGAATTCCCATATAAGATAGAGCATTTAATTTTATACTTTTCATTCAATTTACCTCGTTTTTCATTATATCATAAAGTCAGCTAATAAGAAATGAAGGGAAGTAATACTCTTCGAAAATCAAATTCAAACCACGTCAGCGTCGCCTTACCGTACTCAAGTACAGCTTACGGCTAGCTTCCTAGTTTGCTTTTTGATTTTCATTGAGTATAAGTCAAGTAATCACTTTGAAGTTTCAAATCTTAATTTTAAGTTTTCTTTAAGGAAAGTATATTATTCTGAAGAACTCTAAAATTTCACAGCTATTTATTAGTAATGACTACAGAATTCCCAGTTATTACTAGAAATGGACTAGTTTTTTTGAATAATAGAACTCCTTAATCTTCCTATTCTAGAACGGGAGGACCGGTATTTCTTTCATGATAGAACTAGATTGTGGTATAATAGAGAGAATAAGTTTTTTTAGTAAGACAAAGGAGAAAATAGATGATTTATGCAGGAATTCTTGCTGGTGGAACTGGCACACGTATGGGAATCAGTAACTTGCCAAAACAATTTTTAGAGCTAGGTGATCGACCTATCTTGGTTCATACAATTGAAAAATTTGTCTTGGAACCAAGTATTGAAAAAATTGTGGTTGGGGTTCATGGAGACTGGGTTTCCCATGCAGAAGATCTTGTAGATAAATATCTTCCTCTTCATAAGGAACGTATCATCATTACAAAAGGTGGTGCTGATCGTAATACGAGTATTGAGAAAATCATTGAAGCTATCGATGCTTATCGTCCGCTTACTTCAGAGGACATCGTTGTTACCCACGATTCTGTTCGTCCGTTTATTACGCTTCGCATGATTCAGGATAATATCCAACTTGCTCAAAATCATGACGCAGTGGACACGGTGGTAGAAGCTGTTGATACTATCGTTGAAAGCACTAACGGTCAATTTATTACAGATATTCCAAATCGTGCTCACCTCTATCAAGGACAAACACCTCAAACATTCCGTTGCAAGGACTTCATGGACCTTTACGGTTCTCTCTCTGCTGAAGAGAAAGAAATCTTAACAGATGCATGTAAAATCTTTGTAATCAAAGGAAAAGATGTGGCCTTGGCCAAAGGTGAATACTCAAATCTGAAGATTACAACCGTAACAGATTTGAAGATTGCAAAAAGTATGATTGAGAAAGACTAGTGATATGATTAATCAAATTTATCAACTGACTAAACCTAAGTTTATCAACGTCAAATACCAGGAAGAGGCTATTGACCAAGAAAATCATATCCTTATCCGTCCCAACTACATGGCTGTCTGTCATGCGGATCAGCGTTACTACCAGGGAAAACGTGATCCCAAGATTTTGAATAAAAAACTTCCAATGGCAATGATTCACGAGTCATGCGGAACCGTTATTTCTGATCCGACAGGAACCTATGAGGTTGGTCAAAAAGTCGTCATGATTCCCAATCAGCCTCCTATGCAGAGTGATGAAGAATTTTATGAGAACTACATGACAGGGACTCATTTCTTGTCTAGTGGATTTGATGGCTTTATGAGAGAGTTTGTTTCTCTCCCTAAAGACCGTGTGGTAGCTTATGATGCTATTGAAGACACGGTTGCAGCCATTACTGAGTTTGTTAGTGTTGGCATGCATGCCATGAATCGCTTATTGACCCTTGCTCATAGCAAGCGTGACCGAATCGCCGTTATCGGAGATGGAAGTTTAGCTTTTGTGGTTGCCAATATTATTAACTATACTCTACCAGAAGCAGAGATTGTGGTTATTGGTCGTCACTGGGAAAAATTGGAACTCTTCTCTTTTGCTAAAGAATGTTATATTACTGATAATATTCCTGAAGATTTGGCCTTTGACCATGCTTTTGAGTGTTGTGGTGGTGATGGTACTGGACCAGCTATTAATGATTTGATTCGCTACATTCGTCCTCAGGGAACGATTCTCATGATGGGTGTTAGCGAGTATAAAGTCAATCTCAATACACGCGATGCCCTAGAAAAGGGCTTGCTCTTGGTTGGTTCCTCTCGTTCTGGTCGCATTGATTTTGAAAATGCCATCCAAATGATGGAAGTCAAGAAATTTGCCAATCGTCTTAAAAATATCCTTTATCTAGAAGAACCTGTAAGAGAAATTAAAGATATTCACCGTGTCTTTGCTACCGATTTAAACACAGCCTTTAAAACTGTGTTTAAGTGGGAAGTATAAGTGCTGGAGGTTAATTGTGGAGAAAATCATTAAAGAAAAAATTTCTTCCCTACTTAGTCAAGAAGAGGAAGTCCTCAGTGTTGAACAGCTGGGGGGAATGACCAATCAAAACTATTTGGTCAAAACAACAAATAAGCAATACATTGTTAAATTCTTTGGTAAAGGGACAGAAAAGCTGATCAATCGTCAAGATGAAAAGTACAATCTTGAACTACTAAAAGATTTAGACTTAGATGTAAAAAATTATCTTTTTGATATTGAAGCTGGTATCAAAGTAAATGAGTATATCGAATCTGCGATCACGCTTGATTCAACTACAATCAAGACCAAATTCGATAAAATTGCTCCAATTTTACAAACCATTCATTCTTCGGGCAAGGAATTAAGGGGAGAATTTGCTCCTTTTGAAGAAATCAAAAAATATGAATCCTTGATTGAGGAAAAAATCCCTTATGCCAACTATGAAGCTGTTCGAGAAGAAGTCTTCTCCTTAGAGAAAAGACTGGCTGACTTAGGTGTTGACAGAAAATCTTGTCACATCGATTTGGTGCCTGAAAACTTTATCGAATCACCTCAAGGACGTCTCTATCTTATTGACTGGGAATATTCATCAATGAATGATCCAATGTGGGATTTGGCTGCCCTCTTTTTAGAGTCTGAATTCACTCGTCAAGAGGAAGAAACTTTCTTATCTCACTATGAGAGTGACCAAACACCTGTCTCTCGAGAAAAGATTACCATTTATAAAATTTTACAAGATACCATTTGGAGTTTATGGACAGTCTATAAAGAAGAGCAAGGTGCAGATTTTGGTGACTATGGTATGAGTCGTTACCAAAGAGCTGTCAAAGGTTTAGCTTATTATGGAGGTTCAGATGAAAAATAAAAATGGAGTTTCATTCGGTCTACTCTCAGGTATTTTCTGGGGTTTAGGCCTAACGATTAGTGCTTATATCTTTTCGATTTTTACAGATTTGTCGCCCTTTGTGGTGGCCGCTGCTCACGATTTCTTGAGTATCTTTATCTTACTAGCTTTTCTCTTGGTAAAAGAAGGGAAAGTTCGCCTCTCAATTTTCTTAAATATTCGCAATGTGAGTGTTATCATAGGAGCCTTGCTAGCAGGCCCTATCGGTATGCAGGCCAATCTTTATGCGGTTAAGTATATTGGAAGTTCCTTAGCTTCATCTGTGTCGGCTATTTACCCTGCGATTTCAGTTTTATTGGCTTTCTTCTTTTTGAAGCACAAGATTTCGAAAAATACTGTGCTTGGTATTGTCTTGATTATTGCAGGGATTATTGCTCAGACCTATAAGGTTGAACAGGTTAATTCTTTCTACATTGGGATTCTTTGTGCTTTAGTTTGTGCTATTGCATGGGGGAGTGAGAGTGTTCTTAGCTCCTTTGCCATGGAAAGTGAATTGAGTGAAATCGAAGCCCTCTTAATCCGTCAAGTGACTTCATTCTTGTCCTATCTTGTGATTGTGCTCTTCTCTCATCAGTCATTTGTAGAAGTGGCTAATGGGCAATTACTAGGTCTTATGATTGTCTTTGCTGCCTTTGATATGATTTCCTACTTGGCTTATTATATCGCTATCAATCGCTTGCAACCAGCCAAGGCTACCGGTTTGAACGTGAGTTATGTAGTTTGGACAGTCTTGTTTGCAGTTGTTTTCTTGGGTGCACCGCTAGATATGCTGACAATTATTACGTCACTTGTCGTCATTGCTGGAGTTTATATTATTATTAAAGAATAAAGGAGATTCGTGTGAAAGCCATTATCTTAGCAGCGGGATTGGGAACTCGCTTGCGTCCTATGACTGAAAATACCCCTAAAGCCTTGGTTCAGGTTAATCAAAAACCCTTGATTGAATACCAAATTGAGTTTCTAAAAGAAAAAGGTATCCATGACATCATCATCATTGTTGGTTACCTTAAAGAACAATTCGATTATTTAAAAGAGAAATACGGTGTTCGCCTCGTTTTCAATGATAAATACGCTGACTACAATAACTTTTACTCTCTCTATCTTGTAAAAGAAGAATTAGCTAACAGTTATGTTATCGATGCTGACAATTATCTCTTTAAAAATATGTTCCGCAATGATTTGACACGTTCTACTTATTTTAGTGTTTATCGTGAAGATTGTACCAACGAATGGTTCTTGGTCTATGGAGATGACTACAAGGTTCAAGACATTATTGTTGATAGCAAGGCAGGTCGTATCCTTAGTGGTGTATCCTTCTGGGATGCTCCAACTGCAGAAAAGATTGTCAGCTTTATCGACAAGGCTTATGCAAGTGGTGAATTTGTTGATCTCTACTGGGACAATATGGTTAAGGATAATATCAAAGAACTGGATGTTTATGTTGAAGAATTAGAAGGCAATAGCATCTATGAGATCGATAGTGTCCAAGATTATCATAAATTAGAAGAAATTCTTAAAAACGAAAATTAAAGATTCCAACATCTGGCTAAAATAGTCGGATGTTTTTTGATTTTTTTACGAATAAATAGATGAGTAGAAAAAGAAATGGAGTTATTTATGAAAATCACAAACTATGAAATCTATAAGTTAAAAAAATCAGGTTTGAGCAATCAACAGATTTTGAAAGTGCTAGCATACGGTGAAAATGTTGATCAAGAACTGTTGTTGGGTGATATTGCAGATATATCAGGTTGCCGAAATCCAGCTGTTTTTATGGAACGTTATTTTCAGATAGACGATACGCATTTGGAGAAGGAGTTTCAAAAATTTCCATCTTTCTCTATTTTAGATGACTGTTACCCTTGGGATTTGAGTGAAATATATGATGCACCTGTGCTTTTATTTTACAAGGGAAATCTTGACATCTTGAAATTTCCTAAGGTAGCAGTCGTAGGAAGTCGTGCTTGTAGCAAACAGGGAGCTAAGTCAGTTGAAAAAGTCATTCAGGGCTTGGAAAATGAACTGGTTATTGTCAGTGGCTTAGCCAAGGGTATCGATACAGCAGCTCATATGGCAGCTCTTCAGAATGGCGGCAAAACCATTGCAGTGATTGGAACAGGACTGGATGTGTTTTATCCTAAAGCAAATAAACGTTTGCAAGACTATATTGGAAATGACCATCTGGTTCTCAGTGAATATGGACCTGGCGAACAACCTCTGAAATTTCATTTTCCTGCCCGTAATCGCATCATTGCTGGACTTTGTCGTGGTGTGATTGTAGCAGAGGCTAAGATGCGTTCAGGTAGTCTCATTACCTGTGAGCGAGCAATGGAAGAAGGGCGCGATGTCTTTGCTATACCTGGTGGCATTTTAGATGGACTATCAGACGGTTGTCATCATTTGATTCAGGAAGGTGCAAAATTGGTCACCAGCGGGCAGGATGTTCTTGCAGAATTTGAATTTTAATACTCTTCGAAAATCTCTTCAAACCACGTCAGCTTCCATCTGCAACCTCAAAACAGTGTTTTGAGCAGCCTGCGGCTAGCTTCCTAGTTTGCTCTTTGATTTTCATTGAGTATAAGAAGAAAGTCCGCTTACTAGACAAACTTTTCTTCTATTATAGTAGCTAAGTCTTGACAGGGTTCAAAAAATGGTTTACACTTTATAAAGTTTATTACTTTGAAAAGGTGTGATACTGTGGCTACGGCAACAAAAAAGAAAAAATCAACAGTTAAAAAAAATCTAGTAATCGTGGAGTCACCTGCTAAGGCGAAAACGATTGAAAAATATCTAGGCCGAAACTACAAGGTTTTAGCCAGTGTCGGGCATATCCGTGATTTGAAGAAATCCAGTATGTCCGTCGATATTGAAAATAATTATGAACCGCAATATATCAATATCCGAGGAAAAGGACCTCTTATCAATGACTTGAAAAAAGAAGCTAAAAAAGCTAATAAAGTCTTTCTGGCGAGTGACCCGGACCGTGAAGGAGAAGCGATTTCTTGGCATTTGGCTCACATTCTCAACTTAGATGAAAATGATGCCAACCGTGTGGTCTTCAATGAAATCACCAAGGATGCGGTCAAAAATGCTTTTAAAGAACCACGCAAGATTGATATGGACTTGGTCGATGCCCAACAGGCTCGTCGTGTCCTAGACCGCTTGGTAGGATATTCGATTTCGCCTATTTTGTGGAAGAAGGTCAAGAAGGGCTTGTCAGCAGGTCGCGTTCAGTCTATTGCGCTTAAGTTAATCATTGACCGTGAGAATGAAATTAATGCCTTCCAACCAGAAGAATATTGGACAATTGATGGCGTCTTTAAAAAGGGAACCAAGCAATTTCAGGCTTCCTTCTATGGAGTGGATGGTAAAAAGCTGAAACTGACTAGCAATGATGAGGTCAAGGAAGTCTTGTCTCGTCTGACTAATAAAGACTTTTCAGTGGATCAGGTGGATAAGAAAGAGCGCAAACGCAATGCTCCTTTACCTTATACTACTTCATCTATGCAGATGGATGCGGCTAATAAAATCAATTTCCGTACTCGAAAGACTATGATGGTTGCCCAACAGCTCTATGAAGGGATTAATATCGGTTCTGGTGTTCAAGGTTTGATTACTTATATGCGTACCGATTCGACTCGTATCAGTCCTGTAGCGCAGAACGAAGCAGCAAGTTTCATTACGGATCGTTTTGGTAGCAAGTATTCTAAGCATGGTAGCAAGGTCAAAAATGCTTCAGGAGCTCAGGATGCCCACGAGGCTATTCGTCCGTCTAGTGTTTTTAATACACCGGAAAGTATTGCTAAGTATCTGGACAAGGATCAGCTCAAGCTTTATACCCTTATCTGGAATCGTTTTGTGGCGAGCCAGATGACAGCTGCTGTCTTTGATACCATGGCTGTTAAATTGTCTCAAAATGGGGTTCAATTTGCTGCCAATGGTAGTCAGGTTAAGTTTGATGGTTATCTTGCCATTTATAATGATTCTGATAAGAATAAGATGTTACCAGATATGGCTGTTGGAGATGTGGTTAAGCAGGTGAATAGCAAACCAGAGCAACATTTCACTCAACCGCCTGCTCGTTATTCTGAAGCGACCCTTATCAAGACCTTGGAGGAAAATGGGGTTGGACGTCCGTCAACCTACGCACCAACCATTGAAACTATTCAGAAACGTTACTATGTTCGCCTTGCAGCCAAACGTTTTGAGCCGACAGAGTTGGGAGAAATTGTTAACAAGCTCATCGTTGAATATTTCCCAGATATCGTAAACGTGACCTTTACAGCTGAAATGGAAGGCAAACTGGATGACGTCGAAGTCGGAAAAGAGCAGTGGCAACGTGTCATTGATGCCTTTTACAAACCTTTCTCTAAAGAGGTTGCCAAGGCTGAAGAAGAAATGGAGAAAATCCAGATCAAGGATGAACCAGCTGGATTTGATTGTGAAGTGTGTGGCAGTCCAATGGTTATTAAACTTGGTCGATTTGGTAAGTTCTACGCTTGTAGCAATTTCCCAGACTGTCGTCATACTCAAGCAATTGTGAAAGAGATTGGTGTTGAGTGTCCAAGTTGTCATCAGGGACAAATCATTGAGCGTAAAACAAAACGTAACCGCCTCTTCTATGGTTGCAATCGCTATCCGGAATGTGAATTTACCTCTTGGGACAAGCCGGTTGGTCGTGACTGTCCAAAATGTGGCAACTTCCTCATGGAGAAAAAAGTCCGTGGTGGTGGCAAGCAGGTTGTTTGTAGCAAAGGCGACTACGAAGAAGAAAAGATTAAATAGGAGGAGAGTCCTGAAAGTGAATTTCAGGCTCTTTTTGATTAGAACTTGACAAAATTCATCATTGTATGCGAAACTAGAAGAAGATTAATTTAATTTAATTTAATTTAATTTAATTTAATTTAATTAGGAGAAGTTATGCGTATTATTTATCTTATTATTGGTTTTTTATCACTTGCCTTGGCTATTGTTGGGGTTGTTTTACCTTTGTTGCCGACAACGCCTTTCCTTTTGTTGTCTATTGCTTGTTTCTCCAGAAGTTCCAAGCGCTTCGAAGATTGGCTTTACCATACCAAGCTCTATCAAGCATATGTAGCTGATTTTCGTGAGAGCAAGTCCATTGCGCGTGAACGTAAGAAAAAAATCATCGTATCCATCTACATCTTGATGGGAATTTCCATTTACTTTGCGCCTCTTTTGCCGGTCAAAATCGGTCTGGGAGCTTTGACCATCTTTATCACCTATTATCTCTTTAAGGTCATTCCAGACAAAGAATAAGTAAAATTTGTAACTATTTCCCTTGATAAAATTGAAAACATATTTACAACAATATGATATAATAAATTTAAAGTAATTTTCAAGGAGAATCAAATGATTTACGAATTTTGTGCTGAAAATGTGACCTTGCTTGAAAAAGCGATGCAGGCTGGAGCTCGCCGAATCGAACTCTGTGATAATCTAGTAGTTGGTGGAACAACACCTAGCTATGGAGTTACCAAGGCAGCGGTTGAACTGGCAGCTAACTACGATACGACCATTATGACTATGATTCGTCCACGTGGTGGCGATTTTGTCTATAATGATCTTGAAATAGCTATCATGCTAGAAGACATTCGATTGACTGCGCAGGCTGGAAGTCAAGGGGTTGTATTTGGGGGTTTAACTGCTGAGAAGAAGTTGGATAAAGCTAATCTGGAGAAGCTGATTGCTGCATCAAAAGGAATGGAAATTGTCTTCCACATGGCCTTTGATGAATTGAGTGATGAAGACCAGTTGGAGGCAATTGACTGGCTCAGTCAAGCTGGTGTCACCCGTATCCTGACTCGCGCTGGTGTATCTGGCGACTCTCTAGACAAACGTTTTGCTCACTATCACAGAATTTTAGAACATGCTAAAGATAAAATTGAAATTCTACCAGGTGGGGGGATTGACCTTGGCAACCGTCAGACCTTTATTGACCAGCTGGGTGTGACACAATTGCATGGAACCAAGGTTGTCTTTTAAAAAATAGAAAGGAACTGCTAGCTTTGGGTAGCAGTTTTCGCTTATGTTTGAAATTTTTAAATCTTATCAGTTTAATCAAGAAAAGGCTCGTGCCTATGGTTTTGTAGAAAATGGGGAAGTCTGGACTTATAGTTGCCAGATTTTGCAGGGTGACTTTTTCATGACAGTCTCCATCACTACTGATAATGTAAATTTTCAGGCCTTTGATCAGGAAACGGGCGACCTATATCCTCAAGTCCATATGGAAAGTATGAGAGGAAGTTTTGTAGGAAGTGTCCGTGAGTCTTGTTTGGAGATTCTTTACCAGATTCGGAAGGCCTGTTTTGATGAGCAGGATTATATCTGTCCTCAGACCAAGAGAATCATGGCAGTTGTTCAAGAAAAGTATGGAAATCAATTGGAATATCTATGGGAGAAATCTCCTGATACAGCTGTTTTGCGCCATGAGGACAATCAAAAGTGGTATGCTGTTTTGATGAGAATCTCTTGGGATAAGCTTGAAAAGGGGAGAGAAGGACTAATGGAAGCAGTCAATCTCAAACATGATCAAGTATCTGATTTGTTGGTAAAAAAAGGGATTTATCCAGCCTTTCATATGAATAAGCGCTATTGGATAAGTGTGGCGCTTGATGATACTTTATCAGATGAAGAAGTACTGGAATTGATAGAAAGAAGTTGGAATTTAACTATTAAAAAATGAAACATTTCAAGAACTTTCAATTAGCAAAATATTCTTTACTGAAGAAATTTTCAGAAAATATTGGATTTTTTCTTGACATGTGTTTTTTCCTATGCTAAAATACTAAACAAGATATCAAACGAAGGAGAAAGTCAAACATGAAAACAGCTAAGTTTAATCAATTTGCTTTGTTGTTGAGGTACTCGGGCTAGTGCAAAAGCATTAGTCCTGTTTGGCTTACCAAGCGGGAGTAAATCAACATCTCGCTTGGAACTCCGAGCGAGATGTTTTTTTAAAACCGAATTTAGAAAAGGGGAAATCTTATGAGAACAGTTGAATTTCTAGATACTAGCCTTCGAGATGGTGAGCAGACACCAGGTGTTAATTTTTCGATCAAGGAAAAGATTGCCATTGCAAGACAATTGGAAAAATGGGGAATTTCGGCAATTGAAGCTGGTTTTCCAGCAGCTAGTCCTGACTCATTTACTGCAGTTCAGGAAATCGCTAAAGTCTTGAAGAAAACAGCAGTGACTGGTCTAGCTCGCTCTGTTAAATCAGATATAGATGCTTGTTATGAAGCGCTAAAGAATGCAAAGTATCCACAAATCCATGTTTTTATCGCCACTAGTCCTATTCATCGTGAATTTAAGTTGAATAAAAGCAAAGAGGAAATATTGGAAGCTATTAAAGAGCATGTTTCCTATGCACGTAGTAAATTTGAAGTGGTAGAATTCTCTCCTGAAGATGCGACTAGAACTGAGCTGGATTTCCTCCTGCGAGTTGTTCAAACAGCGGTAGATGCAGGGGCAACCTATATCAATATTCCTGACACGGTTGGTTTTACCACACCAGAGGAATATGGGAATATCTTCAAGTATCTGATTGACAATGTTAAAACCGACCGTCAGATTATCTATTCGCCTCACTGTCATGATGACCTCGGAATGGCAGTAGCTAATAGCCTTGCTGCTGTTAAGAATGGGGCCGGACGAGTAGAGGGGACTATCAACGGTATTGGTGAGCGAGCTGGAAATGCGGCCCTTGAAGAAATTGCAGTAGCCCTCAATATTCGCCAAGATTACTACCAAGCAGAAACCAGTATTGTCCTAAATGAGACTATCAATACGTCAGAAATGGTTTCTCGCTTCTCAGGTATTCCAGTTCCTAAAAACAAGGCTGTGGTTGGTGGCAATGCCTTCTCTCACGAGTCTGGTATTCACCAAGATGGAGTCCTTAAAAATCCTCTTACTTATGAAATCATCACTCCTGAATTGGTCGGTGTCAAGAGTAATAGCCTCCCACTTGGAAAATTGTCTGGTCGCCATGCCTTTGTTGAGAAGCTGAGAGAATTGGCCCTAGACTTTACAGAAGAGGACATTAAACCACTCTTTGCTAAGTTCAAGGCACTGGCCGACAAGAAACAAGAAATCACAGATGCAGATATTCGTGCTCTGGTAGCTGGTACCATGGTTGAAAATCCAGAAGGCTTCCACTTTGATGATTTACAACTGCAAACCCATGCGGATAATGACATCGAAGCGCTCGTTAGTCTAGCCAATATGGATGGTGAGAAGGTCGAATTTAATGCGACAGGGCAAGGTTCCGTTGAAGCAATCTTTAACGCTATCGATAAGTTCTTTAACCAATCCGTCCGCTTGGTGTCCTATACCATTGATGCGGTGACAGATGGAATTGATGCCCAGGCTCGGGTCTTGGTAACTGTTGAAAACAGAGATACAGAAACCATCTTTAACGCAGCTGGTCTTGATTTCGATGTGCTGAAGGCTTCGGCTATTGCCTACATCAATGCTAATACTTTTGTTCAAAAAGAGAATGCTGGTGAGATGGGACGCAGTGTTTCCTATCGCGACATGCCTAGTGTGTAAAGGAGAATGCTATGACAAAGAAAATAGTAGCTCTAGCAGGGGATGGGATCGGTCCAGAAATCATGGAGTCTGGGTTAGAGGTTCTGGAAGCCCTAGCTGAAAAAACAGGTTTTGACTATGAGATTGATAGACGACCTTTTGGAGGTGCAGGTATCGATGTTGCAGGGCATCCCTTACCTGATGAAACCCTCAAGGCAAGTAGAGAAGCAGATGCCATTCTCCTAGCAGCTATCGGTAGTCCTCAGTATGATGGAGCAGCGGTTCGCCCTGAACAAGGCTTGCTGGCTCTTCGTAAGGAACTCAATCTCTATGCTAATATTCGCCCAGTTAAGATTTTTGAGAGTATCAAGCATTTGTCACCTCTCAAACCAGAACGAATTGCTGGTGTAGACTTTGTCGTGGTGCGTGAGTTGACAGGCGGGATTTACTTTGGAGATCATATTCTTGAAGAGCGAAAAGCGCGTGATATCAACGACTATAGCTATGAGGAAGTGGAGCGGATTGTTCGTAAATCCTTTGAGATTGCAAGAAATCGGAGAAAAATCCTTACCAGCATTGATAAGCAAAATGTGTTGGCAACATCAAAACTCTGGCGGAAAGTAGCTGAGGAGGTCGCACAGGATTTCCCAGATGTAACCTTGGAGCACCAGCTAGTCGACTCAGCTTCCATGCTTATGATTACCAATCCTGTTAAGTTTGATGTCATCGTGACGGAGAATCTTTTCGGCGATATCTTATCTGATGAATCAAGCGTTCTATCTGGCACACTTGGGGTTATGCCATCAGCCAGTCATTCTGAAAATGGTCCAAGTCTCTATGAGCCAATTCATGGTTCAGCGCCTGATATTGCAGGTCAAGGAATTGCCAATCCTATCTCCATGATATTATCTGTTGCTATGATGTTGAGAGATAGTTTCGGACGTTATGAGGATGCAGAGCGTATCGAGCATGCTGTTGAGGCAAGTTTGGCGGCTGGTATTTTAACGAGAGATATAGGAGGTCAGGCTTCTACCAAGGAAATGACGGAAGCTATTATTGCAAGGTTATGAAGTTAGACGAAAAAATTACTCTAGTCCTCTTGATTTGGAATGTCATCATTTTCGTGATTTATGGCATTGACAAATCCAAGGCAAGGAGAAGAGCTTGGCGTATCCCAGAGAAAATCTTACTCATTTTAGCCTTTACTTGTGGTGGCTTTGGTGCCTGGTTAGCAGGAATCATTTTTCACCACAAGACTAGAAAATGGTACTTTAAAACAGTTTGGTTTCTTGGGATGGTGACCACACTAGTAGTCTTATATGTTATTTGGAGGTAATGGATGGTAGGAAAATCGATTTTTGATAAATTATGGGACCGTCATGTCATCACAGGAGAAGAAGGGCAGCCCCAACTCATGTATGTGGATCAGCACTATATTCACGAAGTGACCAGTCCTCAGGCTTTTCAAGGACTGCGAGACGCAGGACGAAGATTGAGACGACCAGACTTGACATTTGGAACTTTTGACCACAATGTCCCGACGGTCAATATCTACGATATTAGAGATATCATTTCCAAGGCTCAAATTGATAAGCTAGCTGAAAATGTTGAGGAGTTTGGGATTGAACATGCGGCCCACGGTTCTGAAAAACAGGGAATTGTGCACATGGTGGGTCCAGAGACAGGACGGACCCAACCAGGAAAATTCATCGTCTGTGGAGACAGTCACACAGCAACTCACGGAGCTTTTGGAGCAATCGCTTTTGGGATTGGGACTAGTGAGGTTGAGCATGTCTTCGCTACCCAGACACTCTGGCAAGTCAAACCCAAGAAAATGCTGGTGGAATTCACTGGAGTTCCTCAAAAAGGAGTTTATTCTAAGGATTACATTTTAGCCTTGATTGCCAAGTACGGCGTTGCCTGTGGTGTTGGCTATGTGGTGGAATATCGGGGACAAGCGATTGATGCACTGAACATGGAAGAGCGAATGACCATCTGCAATATGTCCATCGAGTTTGGATCCAAGATGGGAATCATGAATCCAGATCAAACCACCTATGATTATCTCAAGGGACGCGAGTGTGTTCCAGAGAATTTTGAAGTGGCTGTGGCGGATTGGAAAACAATTGTCAGTGATGATGATGCCGTTTACGATAAGGTTATCCAGATGGATGTCTCAGACTTGGCTCCCATGGTAACCTGGGGCACCAATCCTGCTATGGGAGTTGACTTTGATAGTAGTTTCCCAGAAATTAAGGATATGAATGATGAACGAGCCTACAACTACATGGACTTGGAGCCTGGTCAAAAGCCAGCAGATATTGAACTAGGTTATATCTTTATCGGCTCTTGTACCAATGCTCGTCTCAGCGATTTGCAACTGGCTGCGCGATTTGTCAAAGGAAAGAAAATAGCCCCCAATCTAACAGCAATCGTAGTTCCAGGCTCTCGTCCTGTGAAACGAGCTGCTGAGAAGTTGGGCTTAGACAAGATCTTTCTGGATGCTGGTTTTGAGTGGAGAGACCCAGGTTGCTCTATGTGCCTAGGGATGAATCCTGACAAGGTACCTGATGGTGTCCACTGTGCCTCAACCAGCAACCGTAACTTTGAAGACAGACAAGGTTTTGGTGCTAAGACTCATCTCTGCAGTCCAGCCATGGCAGCTGCAGCAGCTATCGCCGGGCGCTTCGTAGATGTTCGGCAAATGCCAGAAGCCCAGTAAGGAGAGGATATGGAGAAATTTACAGTTTATACGGGAACGACCGTTCCTCTCATGAATGATAACATCGATACTGACCAAATCCTACCCAAGCAGTTTCTCAAGTTAATTGATAAGAAAGGCTTTGGTAAGTACCTCATGTATGCTTGGCGTTATTTAGATGACAAGTATACTGAGGACCCAGACTTTGTCTTTAACCGACCTGAATATCGGAAAGCTAGTATTCTCATCTCAGGGGATAACTTTGGGGCAGGGTCTTCGAGGGAACACGCAGCTTGGGCTCTAGCTGACTATGGTTTTAAGGTCGTGATTGCGGGGTCTTTTGGGGATATTCATTACAATAATGAACTCAATAATGGCATGTTGCCCATTATACAGCCCAGAGAGGTTCGAGAGAAACTAGCCCAGCTAAAACCAACCGATCAGGTAACTGTGGACTTGGAACAACAGAAAATCATCTCACCAGTCGGAGAATTCACTTTTGAAATTGATAGCGAATGGAAACACAAGCTCTTAAATGGTTTGGATGATATTGGTATTACGTTGCAGTATGAAGACTTGATTGCTGCTTATGAAAAACAACGACCAGCCTACTGGCAGGATTAGAAAAATAGAAAAGGAAATAGAACTATGATAAAACACATTCAATGGAACGGAACACTTTCACAAGAAGGCTATGATATTTTAAAAGGTGAGGGCGGATGTATCGTTTGCCCTACAAAAGTTGGTTACATCATCATGACTAGCGATAAGGCTGGTCTTGAACGTAAGTTTGAAGCCAAAGAACGTAACCGTAACAAACCAGGTGTTGTTCTCTGTGGTAGCATGGATGAGCTTCGCGCCTTAGCACAACTCAACCCAGAAATTGAAGCCTTCTACCAAAAACATTGGGATGAAGATATTCTTCTTGGTTGTATCCTTCCTTGGAAACCAGAAGCTTTTGAAAAACTCAAAGCATACGGTGATGGTCGTGAAGAACTTATGACTGACGTGCGTGGTACTAGCTGCTTTGTTATCAAATTCGGGAAAGCTGGGGAACAATTGGCTGCCAAACTTTGGGAAGAAGGTAAAATGGTTTATGCTTCATCTGCAAACCCATCTGGAAAAGGAAACCGTGGTAAGGTAGAAGGTATTGGAGAACGTATTGAAGGAGCAGTGGACCTTGTCATTGAAGCAGACGACTATGTGGCATCTATCCAACCTGACAAAACGATTGAAACTCGCTACGAACAGGGTGTGATGGTGTCTATGGTTGATAAAGACGGCAAACTCATTCCAGAACAAGGAGGAGCACGATCAACTTCACCAGCGCCAGTTGTGATCCGTAAAGGGCTTGACATTGATAAAATCATGATGCGCCTGTCAGATACCTTTAACTCATGGGACTACCGCCAAGGCGAGTATTAT
This sequence comes from Streptococcus sp. KHUD_015, assembly GCF_051106265.1. Lineage (GTDB taxonomy): Bacteria > Bacillota > Bacilli > Lactobacillales > Streptococcaceae > Streptococcus. The sequence continues at coordinate 1,250,707 of NZ_CP193665.1, read as the reverse complement.
TAGGATAGAGAAGGAGTGGGGAGAAGATAATCTCTCCTATTTCTTTTGTTTTTTATACAACAAAATCCGAACAATATATTTTAATTTATAAAATTATTTGACAAAAACTGTACTTTAGTTTATAATGAATTAAGGAAACGTCGGAAAAGACGTAGTGATGCGAGAGCATAGGTAGGTCATTACAAAAGAAACGAGACATCGATATGTTAAATGAATTTCCAATTTTTGATTACGAAGATATTCAATTGATTCCAAATAAATGTGTCATTAAAAGCCGTGCAGAAGCGGACACAAGCGTCACTCTAGGAAATCATACCTTTAAACTACCTGTTGTGCCAGCTAATATGCAGACGATTTTGGATGAAAATGTAGCAGAGCAACTAGCTAAAGGGGGCTACTTCTACATTATGCACCGTTTTGATGAAGCAGGACGCATTCCTTTTATTAAACGCATGCACGAACAAGGTCTCATTGCTTCTATATCTGTCGGTGTTAAAGACTATGAGTATGATTTTGTTAGCCAGCTCAAGGCTGATGCTCCAGAATACATCACGATTGACATTGCTCATGGTCATGCAGATAGCGTGATTTCTATGATTCAACACATCAAGAAAGAATTGCCAGATACTTTTGTCATTGCTGGAAATGTGGGAACACCAGAAGCTGTGCGTGAATTGGAAAATGCTGGTGCGGATGCTACTAAGGTTGGAATCGGTCCTGGTAAGGTTTGTATCACCAAGGTCAAGACTGGTTTTGGTACAGGTGGTTGGCAGTTGGCTGCTCTCCGTTGGTGTGCCAAGGCTGCGCGTAAACCGATTATCGCTGATGGAGGAATTCGTACTCACGGAGATATTGCCAAGTCTATCCGCTTCGGTGCCAGCATGGTCATGATTGGTTCCCTCTTTGCAGGACATATTGAAAGTCCAGGGAAAACGATTGAAGTCGATGGTGAACAGTTCAAAGAGTACTATGGTTCAGCTTCACAATATCAAAAAGGTGCTTACAAAAATGTGGAAGGCAAACGCATCTTGCTTCCTGCCAAAGGTCATTTGCAAGACACTTTGACTGAGATGGAACAAGACCTTCAAAGTGCTATTTCTTATGCAGGTGGACGTCAGGTTGCTGACCTTAAACACGTTGATTATGTTATCGTGAAAAACTCCATCTGGAATGGAGATGCTTCCCACTAAGACGGGCTATCTCACTAGAAAAAACTTGTTATTAGAGCAAATTTCTGTTATAATAAAACAAGTTTCCACCCTTAGTGTAATGGATATCACGTAAGATTCCGGTTCTTGAGATGGGGGTTCGATTCCCTCAGGGTGGATGTAAATAGCCTAAAAAAGCCTTTAATAGGTTTTTTTCTTTACACCGTCTCAAATTTGCACCTAAAACTGAAAATCTATTTTTAAAGAATATCCAAATCCCCTCCAGTCCCGTTTTAAAGTGACTCAGGATGCTTTTTTTGATATAATAAAAAGGACTGTTATCAGTTAGAAAGAGGTTGGTATGAAAGAATTACAAACTGTACTAAAGAACCATTTTGCAATCGAATTTGCAGACAAAAACTTACTGGAAACTGCCTTTACTCATACGAGTTATGCCAATGAGCACCGCCTCTTAAAAATTTCACACAATGAACGCTTGGAATTTTTAGGAGACGCTGTTCTACAGTTATTGATTTCAGAATATCTGTATAAAAAATATCCTAAAAAGCCTGAAGGGGACTTGTCTAAACTCCGTGCCATGATTGTCCGTGAGGAGAGTTTGGCTGGTTTTGCGCGTGACTGCCAGTTTGATCAGTTTATCAAGCTGGGTAAGGGAGAAGAAAAGTCTGGTGGGCGCAATCGTGATACCATTCTTGGTGATGCCTTCGAAGCCTTTCTTGGTGCCCTCCTTTTGGACAAGGATGTGGCCAAGGTCAAGGAATTTATCTACCAAGTCATGATTCCTAAGGTTGAAGCAGGCGAGTTTGAGATGATTACAGACTACAAAACCCATCTCCAAGAGTTACTTCAAGTCAATGGGGATGTGGCTATTCGTTATCAGGTGATTTCTGAAACGGGACCTGCCCATGATAAGGTCTTTGATGTAGAAGTTCTTGTTGAAGGCAAGAGCATTGGTCAAGGTCAAGGTCGGTCTAAGAAATTAGCAGAGCAGGAAGCTGCCAAAAATGCCGTTGAGAAAGGGCTGGATTCATGTATTTAAAGGAAATCGAAATTCAGGGATTCAAGTCTTTTGCTGACAAGACTAAGGTCGTCTTTGACCAAGGTGTGACGGCAGTCGTTGGACCCAATGGATCTGGAAAGTCGAATATTACAGAAAGTCTGCGTTGGGCCTTAGGGGAGTCAAGTGTTAAGAGTCTCCGTGGTGGCAAGATGCCGGATGTCATCTTTGCCGGAACAGAGAGTCGCAAACCGCTCAATTATGCTTCTGTAATTGTGACTCTGGATAATCATGACGCATTTATCAAGGATGCTGGTCAAGAAATCAGGGTAGAACGCCATATATACCGTAGTGGAGATAGTGAATACAAGATTGACGGCAAAAAAGTCCGTCTGCGTGATATCCATGATCTTTTCTTGGATACAGGCTTGGGACGAGATTCTTTTTCTATCATTTCACAAGGCAAGGTTGAGGAGATTTTTAATTCTAAGCCTGAAGAACGCCGTGCCATTTTTGAAGAAGCTGCGGGTGTCTTGAAATATAAGACTCGCCGAAAAGAAACTGAGAGCAAGCTGCAGCAAACTCAAGATAATCTAGACCGTCTTGAAGACATTATCTACGAGTTGGATAATCAAATCAAGCCCCTTGAAAAGCAAGCTGAGAAGGCTCGTAAGTTTCTAGACTTGGAAGGTCAACGCAAGGCTATTTATTTAGACGTTCTGGTTGCTCAAATCAAGGAAAATAAGGCAGAATTAGAGTCGACAGAAGAAGAGTTGGCACAGGTTCAGGAACTCTTGATGAGTTACTACCAAAAGCGTGAAAAATTAGAAGAAGAAAACCAAACTCTTAAAAAGCAACGCCAAGATTTACAGGCTGAAATGGCCAAAGACCAAGGCAGTTTGATGGACTTGACCAGTCTGATTAGTGATTTAGAAAGAAAATTAGCCCTATCGAAACTGGAATCTGAGCAAGTAGCTCTGAATCAACAAGAAGCACAAGCCCGTTTGGCTGCTTTGGAGGATAAGAAAAATTCACTCAGTAAAGAAAAAACTGATAAGGAAAGCTCTTTAGCACTTTTAGAGGAAAATCTAGTCCAAAATAATCAAAAACTCAATCGACTAGAAGCTGAATTGCTAGCTTTTTCAGATGATCCTGATCAGATGATTGAGATTTTACGTGAACGCTTTGTAGCCCTTTTACAAGAAGAAGCAGATGTCTCAAACCAGTTGACCCGCATCGAGAATGAGTTGGAAAATAGTCGTCAGCTTTCTCAAAAACAAGCAGATCAACTACAAAAACTCAAAGAACAGCTGGCTACAGCTAAAGAGAAGGCTAGTCAGCAAAAAGACGAGCTTGAAACTGCCAAGGAGCATGTTCAGAAATTATTGGCCGACTATCAAGCTAGTGCCAAGGAGCAAGAGGAGCAGAAAGCTTCCTATCAAGCTCAACAAAGTCAACTATTTGATCGTCTGGACAGTCTTAAAAACAAGCAGGCCAGAGCTCAAAGTTTGGAAAATATCCTGAGAAATCATAGTAACTTTTATGCAGGTGTTAAGAGTGTTCTCCAAGAAAAAGATCGCCTTGGTGGGATTATTGGTGCAGTCAGTGAGCACCTGACTTTTGATGTGCATTATCAAACTGCCCTAGAGATTGCGCTTGGAGCCAGCAGTCAGCATATCATCGTAGAAGATGAAGAGTCGGCAACCAAGGCGATTGATTTCCTCAAACGAAACAGAGCAGGTCGTGCAACCTTTCTTCCTTTGACAACGATCAAGGCGCGTACGATTTCTAGTCAGAACCAAGATGCTATCGCTGCAAGTCCAGGATTTCTGGGCATGGCAGATGAGTTGGTGACATTCGATACTAGACTGGAAGCTATTTTCAAGAATTTGCTAGCCACGACAGCGATTTTTGATACAGTAGAACATGCGCGTGCAGCAGCTCGACAAGTTCGTTATCAGGTTCGTATGGTGACTTTAGACGGTACAGAGTTGCGCACAGGTGGTTCCTATGCAGGTGGTGCCAATCGCCAGAATAACAGTATTTTTATCAAGCCAGAACTGGAGCAATTGCAAAAAGAAATTGCTGAAGAAGAAGCTAGCTTGCGTTCCGAAGAAGCGAGTTTGAAGACCTTACAAGATGAGATGGCTGCATTGACAGAAAGATTAGAAGCTATCAAATATCAAGGAGAGCAGGCTCGTATTCAGGAGCAAGGCTTGTCCCTCGCTTATCAGCAGACCAGTCAGCAAGTCGAAGAATTAGAAACTCTTTGGAAACTCCAAGAAGAGGAATTAGATCGTCTTTCTGAGGGAGATTGGCAAGCGGATAAGGAAAAATGTCAAGAGCGCCTTACTAAAATCGCCAGTGAAAAGCAAAATCTGGAAGCTGAGATTGAAGAGATTAAGTCTAACAAAAATGCCATCCAAGAACGTTATCAGAACTTGCAAGAAGAGGTAGCGCAAGCTCGCTTGCTTAAGACAGAACTGCAAGGGCAAAAACGTTACGAAGTTGCGGATATTGAACGTTTAGGCAAGGAATTGGATAATCTGGATATTGAGCAAGAAGAAATCCAACGCCTTCTTCAAGAAAAGGTTGATAATATTGAGAAGGTTGATACAGAACTGCTCAGTCAACAGGCTGAAGAAGCTAAAAACCAGAAAACAAATCTCCAACAAGGTTTGATTCGCAAGCAGTTTGAGTTGGATGATATTGAAGGTCAGCTGGATGATATTGCTAGTCATTTGGACCAGGCTCGCCAGCAGAATGAGGAGTGGATTCGCAAGCAAACACGTGCTGAAGCTAAGAAAGAAAAGGTCAGCGAGCACTTACGCCATTTACAAAGTCAATTAACAGACCAGTATCAGATTAGCTATACTGAAGCACTAGAAAAGGCACATGAATTGGAAAACCTCAATCTGGCAGAGCAAGAGGTGCAGGACTTAGAGAAGGCTATTCGCTCACTAGGTCCTGTCAATATAGAAGCTATTGACCAGTACGAAGAAGTTCACAGCCGCCTGGATTTCCTAAATAGCCAACGAGATGATATTTTGTCAGCGAAAAATCTGCTCCTTGAGACCATTACAGAGATGAATGATGAGGTCAAGGAACGCTTTAAATCAACCTTTGAAGCTATCCGTGAGTCCTTTAAAGTGACCTTCAAGCAGATGTTTGGTGGAGGTCAAGCGGACCTCATTTTGACTGAGGGAGACTTGCTGACAGCTGGGGTTGAGATTTCTGTTCAACCTCCAGGTAAGAAAATCCAGTCTCTTAATCTGATGAGTGGTGGTGAAAAAGCTCTATCGGCTCTTGCCTTGCTCTTCTCCATTATCCGTGTCAAGACCATTCCTTTTGTTATCTTGGATGAGGTGGAGGCTGCGCTGGACGAAGCCAATGTTAAACGCTTTGGAGATTACCTCAACCGTTTTGACAAGGACAGCCAGTTTATCGTCGTCACCCACCGTAAGGGAACCATGGCAGCGGCTGATTCTATCTATGGAGTGACTATGCAAGAATCAGGTGTCTCAAAAATTGTTTCGGTGAAGTTAAAAGATTTAGAAAGTATTGAAGGATGACAATTAAACTAGTAGCAACGGATATGGATGGAACCTTCCTAGATGGAAATGGGTGCTTTGATATGGATCGCCTCCAGTCTCTCTTAGCTTCCTACAAGGAAAAAGGGATTTACTTTGCGGTAGCTTCGGGTCGAGGATTTCTGTCTCTAGAAAAATTATTTGCTGATGTACGTGATGACATTATTTTCATAGCGGAAAATGGTAGTTTGGTAGAATATCAAGGTCAGGACTTGTATGAAGCGACCATGTCTCGTGATTTTTATCTGTCAACTTTTGAAAAGCTGAAAATGTCACCTTATGTAGATATCAATAAACTGCTCTTGACGGGGAGAAAAGGCTCTTATGTTCTAGATACGGTTGATGAGACCTATTTGAAAGAGAGCCAACACTATAATGAAAATATCCAAAAAGTAGCGAGTTTAGAAGATATCACAGATGATATTTTCAAATTTACAACCAATTTTACAGAAGAAACGCTAGAAGCTGGAGAAGATTGGGTAAACGAAAACGTTCCTGGTGTTAAGGCCATGACAACTGGCTTTGAATCTATTGATATTGTTCTGGACTATGTCGATAAGGGAGTGGCCATTGTTGAATTAGCTAAAAAACTTGGTATCACAATGGATCAGGTTATGGCTTTTGGAGACAATCTTAATGACTTGCACATGATGCAGGTTGTGGGACATCCTGTAGCTCCTGAAAATGCACGACCAGAAATTTTAGAATTAGCAGAGACAGTGATTGGTCACCATAAGGACCAGTCGGTTATAGCTTATATGGAGGGCTTATAATGGCAGATATAAAATTGATTGCATTGGACTTGGACGGGACCTTGCTGACTACTGATAAAAGGCTGACGGATCGTACCAAGACAACCTTGAAAGCTGCGCGTGATCGTGGTATTAAGGTTGTATTGACAACTGGTCGTCCCTTAAAAGCTATGGATTTCTTTCTCCATGAGCTAGGGACTGACGGCCATGAAGATGAGTATACGATTACATTTAATGGTGGTTTGGTTCAGAAAAATACAGGTGAAATCCTTGATAAAACAGTCTTTTCATATGATGATGTGGCACGCTTGTATGAAGAAACAGAGAAATTATCACTGCCTCTTGATGCTATCTCAGAAGGAACTGTTTATCAAATTCAATCTGACCAAGAAAGTCTTTATGCCAAATTCAATCCAGCTTTGACCTTTGTTCCAGTGGACTTTGAAGACTTGTCTAGTCAAATGACCTACAATAAGTGTGTGACTGCCTTTGCTCAAGAACCCTTGGATGCAGCCATTCAGAAGATATCTCCAGAATTGTTTGACCAATATGAAATCTTTAAATCACGTGAAATGTTGCTAGAATGGTCACCAAAGAATGTTCATAAAGCAACAGGTTTGGCAAAACTAATCAGCCATCTTGGAATCGACCAAAGCCAAGTTATGGCCTGTGGTGACGAGGCCAATGACCTTTCTATGATTGAATGGGCAGGGCTCGGTGTTGCCATGCAAAACGCTGTTCCTGAAGTTAAGGCAGTCGCAAATGTAGTGACGCCAATGACCAATGATGACGAGGCTGTTGCTTGGGCTATCGAAGAATATGTGCTGAAGGAGAACTAAGATATGGGATTATTTGACCGTCTATTCGGAAAAAAAGAAGAACCTAAAATCGAAGAAGTTGTAAAAGAAGCTCTAGAAAATCTTGATTTGTCTGAAGATACTGAGCCTGCCTTAACAGAAGCTGAGAAAGTTCCTCAAGAAGATGCAGAGGTTGAAAGTTCTGAAGAAGATCTGCTCCAAGAAGAGGAAAATCAAGAGACAGTTGAAGAGAGTCAGGATTCAGAGCCAGTTGTAGAAGTTTCTCAAGAAGAAGTTGAAGAATTGCCAAACTCAGAAGAAGTCCCAGAGGAAGAGAATACTGAGCTTCTAGAAACTGTAGAAGAAAATAATTCTGAAGTGCTTGAAGCAGAAAAGCCTCAAGCAGAAGAAACCGTTCAGGAAAAATATGACCGCAGTCTTAAGAAAACTCGCACAGGCTTCGGTGCCCGCTTGAACGCCTTCTTTGCCAATTTCCGCTCTGTTGATGAAGAATTTTTCGAGGAACTGGAAGAACTGCTGATTATGAGTGACGTTGGTGTCCAAGTCGCTTCTAACTTAACAGAGGAACTACGCTACGAAGCCAAGCTTGAAAACGCCAAAAAACCTGATGCACTTCGCCGTGTCATCATTGAGAAATTGGTTGAGCTTTATGAAAAGGATGGCAACTATGATGAACGTATCCACTTCCAAGATGGATTGACAGTCATGCTCTTTGTTGGGGTTAATGGTGTCGGGAAAACAACTTCTATCGGGAAATTAGCCCACCGCTATAAACAAGCTGGTAAGAAGGTCATGTTGGTTGCGGCAGATACCTTCCGTGCAGGAGCAGTTGCACAGCTTGCTGAATGGGGACGTCGTGTTGACGTTCCAGTTGTAACTGGACCTGAAAAAGCTGACCCAGCTAGTGTAGTCTTTGATGGCATGGAACGTGCCGTGGCTGAAGGTATCGATATTCTCATGATTGATACCGCTGGTCGTTTGCAAAATAAGGATAACCTTATGGCTGAGTTGGAGAAGATTGGACGCATCATCAAGCGTGTTGTACCAGAAGCACCGCATGAAACCTTCTTAGCATTAGATGCTTCAACTGGTCAAAATGCCCTGGTACAGGCCAAAGAATTTTCAAAAATCACTCCTTTAACAGGAATTGTCTTGACTAAGATTGATGGAACTGCTCGAGGTGGTGTTGTTCTAGCCATCCGTGAAGAACTCAATATTCCAGTTAAGTTGATTGGTTTTGGTGAAAAAATTGATGATATTGGAGAATTTAACTCAGAAAACTTTATGAAAGGTCTCTTGGAAGGCTTAATCTAATCAGAAGCAAAAATCCTGCAAGGTACAAACTTGCAGGATTTTTTTATTCTAAACGACCATCTTGACGATAGGCGATGTCTGGTTGCCAAGTCCATTTGGCACCGAATTTTTCAAGTAAGTCAAAGCTAGCTTGAGGTCCCATGCTTCCAGCTTTATAGTCATGAAGTGGGGCACCATTTTCAGCCCAGAGCTCTTCGATACGGTCAATCAATTTCCATGACGCACCAACTTCATCCCAGTGGCTAAAGTTAGTTGAGTTGTTATTTAAGACATCATAAATCAATTTCTCGTATGGTTCTGGAGAGGCACCAGTTGAGGTTGCATCTGTACGGTAATCAAGTGAGTTAGGAGCCAGGTTGAATTCTTCTCCTACTTGCTTCCCATTTAGGCTAAGAGAGAAGCCTTCTGTTGGTTGGATATAGATGGTTAAGATGTTTGGAGCAAGTGGTTCTCCAAAGATAGAATCCATTTGTTTAAAGACGATGTTGACATGAGTTCCTTTTTCAGTCAGACGTTTACCAGTACGGAAGAAGAAAGGAACACCACGGAAGCGATCGCTGTCTACAAAGAAGGCACCAGATGCAAAGGTTTCAGTTGTTGATTCTGGATTAACATTTGGCTCGCTACGGTAAGAGATGTATTTCATACCATCAATCTTACCTGAACGGTATTGACCGCGGATAAAGTGTTCTTTAAGTTCTTCATCAGTTGGATGATAGAGATTTTTAAAGACCTTAATCTTTTCAGCACGGATCTCGTCCTTTGTGAAGCTTGCTGGCTTGTCCATGGCAAGGAGAGAAAGGAGTTGTAGAGTGTGGTTTTGAACCATGTCACGGAGGGCACCAGATTCATCATAGTAGCCACCACGTTCTTCTACGCCTAAGCGCTCAGCAAAGGTAATTTGAACATTGTCGATAAAATCCTTGTTCCAAACGTTTTCAAAAATCAAGTTTGCAAAGCGAACTGCAAAGATACTTTGGATCATTTCCTTACCAAGATAATGGTCAATACGGAAAATTTGTTCTTCGTCAAATGTTGCTAGGAGCTCGTCATTCAACTTGCTTGCGCTTGCGTAATCTGTACCAAACGGTTTTTCAACGATTAAACGCTCAAAACCTTTACCGTCTACGATGTTTTCAGACTTGAGGTGTTTGGCAATAGTTCCAAAGAACTGAGGTGCCATAGACAAGAAGAAGAGCTTGTTGTCTTCAGCTTGGTACTTGTCATTTAGTTCAGCCTGCAATTGACGCAAAGAAATGTAGTGTTCTGTATCATTGACATCATGACTTTGATAGTAGAAGTGGCTAGCGAACTCTTGAGCCTGTTCGGTACTATCTGCCAAATCAAGGATAGATTCGACAACAACAGATTCAAAATATTCCTTGCTCCAAGGACGACGGGCAGTTCCAATAACTGCAAAGTGCTTGGAAAGATTGCCGGATTTATAAAGTCTAAAAAGGGAAGGGTAGAGCTTGCGTTTAGCCAGGTCTCCACTCGCACCGAAAATTGTAACAATAACCTTAGATGACATCTAGCTACCTAATTTCTATTTTTATTCCTAGTCTTGCTAGGTATGAGGAAATCTCATTTCATAAACTTAATTCTAACATAATTTTCCGAAAAATCAAAAAATCCAATACGAGATAGAAAAAAACTGCAAGGAAATCCTTACAGTTTAAGTTTAGACGTTTAAGACCTTGTCCAAGAACTCTTTCAGACGTGGGTGTTGAGGGTTATCAAAGATTTGATCAGGTGTTCCGTCTTCAAGGAATTCACCATCTGCAGTAAAGATAACGCGGTTGGCAACCTGACGAGCAAATCCCATCTCATGGGTTACGATAATCATGGTCATGCCTTGTTCAGCCAATTCCTTCATAACGTTTAGTACGTCTCCGACCATCTCAGGGTCAAGGGCAGAAGTTGGTTCATCAAAGAGCATGATGTCTGGATTCATTGCTAGTCCACGAGCGATGGCCACGCGTTGTTTTTGACCTCCTGATAGGCTATCTGGGTTAGCATTAGCTTTATCTGCTAGCCCAACTTTGTCAAGCAACTCCATTCCCAATTTCTCAGCTTCTTCCTTAGTCATCAACTTGTGCTCAATAGGAGCAAAGGTAATGTTGTCCAATACAGACATGTGTGGGAAGAGGTTGAAGTGTTGGAAAACCATTCCGATATTTTCACGGACGTGGTCAACGTTGGTAGTTTTTTCAGTTAAGTCATAACCGTTCACAGTGATGTGACCGCTAGTGACTTCTTCTAGAAGATTAAGGCTACGGAGGAAGGTTGACTTACCAGAACCTGAAGGACCGATGATACAAACAACATCTCCTTCATAGAACTTAGTCGTAATTCCTTTTAGGACCTTATTTTTTCCATATTGCTTATGTAAGTCATTTACATCAATTTTTAATTTTGCCATTAACGAATCCTCTTTTCTAAGCGTTTCGCTAGTCTAGTCAAAAGTGTGATAATTACAAGATAGAAGATAGCAAGGATTGCATACATCTTGAAACTTTGGTAGTTACGGGCAATGATAATTTTACCAGTTTGGAAGAGTTCAACCAAACCGATAGCAGATACGATGGTTGTATCTTTAAGAGCGATAACGAATTGGTTAACAAAGTTTGGCAACATCAATTTAGTTGCTTGTGGCAAGATAATCTTACGCATGGTTTTTCCATAAGAGATACCCAAGCTTCGGCTGGCTTCCATTTGGCCAACTGGAACGGCCTGAATACCACCACGAACGATTTCAGCGATATAAGCTGCTGCGTTGAGTGAGAGGGCAATAGTACCAGCTACGAAGTCGTTAATTGGACTTTGTTGGCCTGTGATGGACTCGATGAAGTTTGGAATACCCCAGAAGATGAAGGCTGCAAGAATCATCAATGGAATACCACGGATAACGTCAACGAAAATTTCAGAGATTACACGAAGAGATTTGTATGGGCTAACGCTAAACATACCGAAGATAATCCCGATAACAATGGCAATAGCAAATGAGATAAGAGCTAGAGCAAGAGTGATACCAAGACCGCTAAGGAGTTGTTTGTAGTTGTTTTGAAGCAAGCCCCAGATAGTTGTCTCATCAATAGTGCTTGTTGAGACAGATGAAGATTCGCTAGCTAGGTATTTATCAAGAATCTTTTGGAATTCTCCGTTTGCTTTAAGGTTTGCAAGTCCGTTATTGAACATTTCAATCAACTCTGGATTTGCTCCTTTTTTAACGGCAAATGCTGTTTCACCGATTGGAGTTCCAGCGATTGGTGTTTTCAATTTTTGCCCTTGGCTGATAGAATATTTGAGGACAGGCTCATCATCCATAACGGCATCGATGGCACCAGTGTTTAAACTGTCATACATTGATGAACCATCAGCAAAGGTTTTGATTTTGTAACCGTATTTGCTTTGGTTTTCGGTTAGGAAGGTTTGAGAAGCAGTTCCGTTTTTAACACCGACTGTCTTTCCTTTCAAATCTTCATAAGAAGCAATGGTACTTGATTCTTTGACACCAAGGATAGTATTGGCAGTGTAGTATGATTCTGAGAAGTCAAAAGTTGCCTTACGAGCATCTGTAACAGACATACCAGCAATGATACCATCAGCTTGTCCAGCTTGAACAGCACTGATAGCAGCATCGAAACCAGGGTTGGTGATTTCAATTTCAAAACCTTGGTCTTTAGCGATTGCCTTAATCAATTCCATATCAATACCAGTGTATTGGTTGCTTGAATTTTGGAAAACAAAAGGTGCAAAAGAAGAATCGCTAGCAATGATATATTTAGCTTTAACAGGAATAGCTTTTAAGCCAGCTAGAGTAGTTGTAGTTGGCAATGCTGAAGATGATGAAGCAGTCCATTTCTTGATGATTTTATCAAGGCTACCATCTTTTTTCATTTCGGCCAAGGCTTGGTTAAATTCAGTAACTAGGTGCTCGTATTTACTTCCTTTTTTCACACCGAAAGCAAAACTTCCTACAGCTTCACCATCCATTTCAATATGGAGGTCTTGACCTTGGTTAATGGCATATTCGATAACAGGTTTGTCATCCATCATGGCATCGATGGCACCAGCACTCAAGCTGTTGTTCATCAAATCACCAGTGTCAAATGTTTTAATAGTAAAACCGTATTTATCTTTGATTGTTTCAAGGAAACGTTGAGCGGCAGTTCCGTTTTTAACACCAACAGTTTTACCTTTTAATTGATCATACTGACTAATCTTGTGTGACTTTGTAGTTGCAATGACAACTTTTGTATCATAGTAAGTATCAGACATGGTGAAAACTTTTTCACGTTCTGCAGTCTTTGTCATTCCTGCCATGATTGCGTCAGCTTGACCAGCTTGAACCGCATTGACCGCTGCGTCAAATCCAGGATAGGACATCTGAATGTTCCATCCTTTAATCTCAGCGACTTTGTTTATAATGTCAACATCAATTCCTTTATAAGTTTGATCTGAATCTTTAAACTCAAAAGGTGCATAGGCGGTATCAGAAACAATCTTAATCGTCTCAGCTTTTGCAATACCTAATGAGAAAATTGGGAATAAAATTAGCAAAAATGCTAGAAATTTTTTCTTCATTTTTAGTCTCCTTTTCCGAATATTTTCCCATTATATCAGAAAAATTAAAAAAATGCAAATCTAGGGACTTTTATGTTAGAAGATATAACATAAAAACCCTTTATTTCTTTCTTGAACTGCTACCACAAAGTGCTATAATAATAGTACATAATAGAATAAAAGAGGATAGGGATATGAAGGATAAAAGAATATTTAAAGACTTCCAAGCTTCAAAAATGAGTTTAAACATTTACACAAGCCCCTTGTTAGCCTTTGTTTTTGTCTTCATAGGAGAGTTTGTAGCTTTTACTTTATATGGTATTAGTTTGTTAGCTCTCATCGGACTTGCTAGAAATTTTGGAGAGCCTGGTCAAAATCTTGCAACCTACTTGCAGACCTTGCAGCAGAGCTTGACGGATAAAACAAGTGATTTTCGTTTAATTTTAGAATTGCTGTCTTTTGGTTTTATTCTCAACACTGTATTCAGATGGACTAGAAAAGTTGAGAAAAGACCTATTCGAACCTTAGGATTTTATAGAGAGAATTTTCTCAGCAATCTTCTGAAAGGATTTGGGCTAGGTCTGGCACTTTTTCTTCTAACCTTGTTAGGTTTGGTAGCCTTAGGTCAATATCGTTTTGAGTCCATTCACTTAGATCCTTATTCGCTTACCTTTATCGTCTTTACTATCCCTTTTTGGATTTTACAGGGGACAACAGAAGAAGTGGTAGCCCGTGCTTGGCTCCTTCCTCAATTGGCTTCACGAACCAATTTAAAACTTGCTGTTCTTATATCTAGCCTGTTCTTCACCCTACTTCATATGGGCAATTCTGGTCTAACACCTCTATCTCTAGTGAATCTCTTCTTATTCGGAGTTGCTATGGCTCTTTACCTTCTTAAAACTGATACAGTTTGGGGGGTAGCAGGTATTCATGGCGCTTGGAATTTTGCTCAGGGTAATCTTTTTGGGATTTTAGTTAGTGGTCAACCATCAGGAACGTCTCTGCTGACCTTTTTACCACAAGGCAATCAAGGCTGGTTATCAGGAGGATCTTTTGGCATAGAAGGATCTATCATGACAAGTCTAGTCTTGCTACTGCTGATTGTCTATCTCGCTTACCAATTAAAGAAAGAAAATGAAAGGATGTGACTTCGGTCCGTCCTTTTCTTCGTGAAAATACTACAAGTATGCTAAAATAGGAATAGCACATGGAAAGAGGATTCTTATGATCAATCGTATTACAGATAATCAATTTAAACTAGTATCAAAGTATCAACCATCAGGAGATCAACCCCAAGCTATCGAGCAGTTGGTTGATAATATCGAGGGGGGAGAAAAAGCTCAGATTCTGATGGGGGCGACTGGAACAGGGAAGACCTATACCATGAGTCAGGTCATTTCCAAAGTCAATAAGCCAACTCTGGTTATTGCCCACAATAAAACTCTAGCAGGACAGCTCTATGGGGAGTTTAAGGAATTTTTCCCTGAAAATGCAGTTGAGTACTTTGTTTCCTACTATGATTATTACCAGCCTGAGGCCTATGTTCCTTCCAGTGATACCTATATTGAAAAGGATAGTTCTGTCAACGATGAGATTGACAAGCTACGCCACTCAGCGACTTCGGCTCTTTTGGAGCGCAATGATGTCATTGTCGTGGCCTCAGTCTCTTGTATCTATGGTTTGGGTTCGCCCAAAGAATACGCTGATAGTGTCGTTAGTCTCCGTCCAGGTCTTGAAATTTCTCGTGATAAACTCTTGAATGACTTGGTTGATATCCAGTTTGAACGTAATGATATTGATTTCCAACGTGGAAGATTTCGTGTTCGTGGGGATGTGGTAGAGATTTTCCCAGCCTCCCGTGATGAGCATGCCTTTCGAGTAGAATTTTTTGGAGACGAAATTGACCGTATTCGTGAAGTGGAGGCTTTGACAGGCCAGGTATTGGGAGAAGTGGATCATTTGGCGATTTTCCCTGCCACTCACTTCGTAACCAATGACGACCACATGGAAGTTGCCATTGCCAAGATTCAGGCAGAGTTAGAAGAGCAGTTAGCTGTCTTTGAGAAGGAAGGCAAATTGCTTGAAGCCCAACGTTTGAAACAGCGGACAGAGTATGATATCGAAATGTTGCGCGAGATGGGCTATACTAACGGTGTCGAAAACTACTCACGCCACATGGATGGACGTAGCGAAGGAGAGCCACCTTATACGCTTCTCGACTTCTTCCCAGATGATTTCTTAATTATGATTGACGAGAGTCACATGACTATGGGACAAATCAAGGGCATGTACAATGGAGACCGTTCGCGTAAAGAAATGCTAGTAAATTATGGTTTTCGTTTGCCATCTGCTCTGGACAATCGTCCTCTCCGTCGTGAAGAGTTTGAAAGCCATGTGCACCAGATTGTTTACGTTTCAGCGACACCAGGTGACTATGAGAATGAACAGACCGAGACAGTGATTGAGCAAATCATTCGTCCAACGGGACTCTTGGATCCTGAAGTGGAAGTCCGTCCGACTATGGGACAGATTGATGACCTCTTAGGTGAAATCAATGCCCGTGTGGAGAAGAATGAGCTTACCTTTATCACAACCTTAACCAAGAAGATGGCAGAGGACTTAACCGACTACTTCAAAGAAATGGGCATTAAAGTTAAGTACATGCACTCGGATATCAAGACTTTAGAGCGGACGGAGATTATTCGTGACCTGCGCTTGGGTGTCTTTGATGTCTTGGTCGGAATCAACCTCCTTCGTGAAGGAATTGACGTTCCTGAGGTAAGTTTGGTTGCCATTCTCGATGCTGACAAGGAAGGCTTCCTAAGAAATGAGCGTGGTCTCATCCAGACCATTGGCCGCGCTGCCCGTAATAGCGAAGGTCATGTCATCATGTACGCTGACACAGTTACCCAGTCTATGCAACGTGCCATTGATGAAACTGCTCGCCGTCGGAAAATCCAGATGGCCTATAATGAAGAACATGGTATCGTACCTCAGACAATCAAGAAAGAAATTCGTGACCTGATTGCCGTAACCAAGACCATTGCAAAGGAAGAAGACAAGGAAGTTGATATCAATAGTCTTAATAAACAAGAGCGCAAAGAACTAGTCAAGAAACTAGAGAAACAAATGCAAGAAGCCGTCGAAGTGCTTGACTTTGAACTCGCTGCCCAGATCCGTGATATGATGTTGGAAGTAAAGGCGTTAGGGTAGGTTTTGGAAGGAGATGAAATGGAAATGCCAAACTATTTTACAGATGAATTTAGTACATCTGGATTAGAGAATTATTTTGATTCCTTGAATGAAGAAAAACTGGAATACGAACTTGAAAATTTTATTAATCAATATCTAGATTTATCTGAAGAAGAACAATTGAAATATACTGAAACTATTCTTTATCTATGTAGTAATTTTTTAGAGAAAATTGATAAAACTATTCAGAAGAAGATTTTAGAAACAATAAATAAAATACTATCAACAAAAATACTATCAACAAAAATACAAATATATAGTTGGGCTGATATATCTTATTATTTAGATACTCTTAATTTATATTTATTTAAAATCGAAAGATATGAAGAATATTCTAAACTGTTTGAAAATGATAGTTATTTCTTTAAAATCCTTGATTTAATATTAAAAGAAAATTTAGAGGAAGGAGAATTCTTTTCTTCAGAATTACTTTCAGTTTTTGTTCAACTATTTAGACAAAATAGTTGAACAGAAGAAAGAAGAAACTATTTTAAGAGGGAATTAGAATCATTCATTAACTTCATATTTAAAGATAATTTTCAAGATAATGATTTTGGACACATTGTATATTGGTATTTTAGATTAGATGAGCTTGTTTCAATTTTTCAATTTGAGCACTTAAAGATAATAAATAACTATTTCATGGAGAATCCTCAATCTGAAGATATTGATGACTACCTAGATTTTATATCAAGGCATTTTGATGATATAATTGAAGATTCAATAGAAGTTATTCGAAAGATAGCAGAAGAAAATGATTCGGATATCATCCGAAATCAAGCTATTAAGATAATTGAGAAATATGATAACGATTATTTAAATGAGAAAAGTGATCCAGAATCTATCTCAGCATTTGATGCTGAACAACTTTTAGAACAAGCGGACAAGATTATATACTATATTCGTTCTAAATTGACTGTTGATGCAAATGAGTTGAAAGAAATAGGTTCCTTTGGACATTATACTAAGATTGACACATTAACAAATTATCTTATAAAAGCAGACTGGAAAAATGAAAATAATTCTGAAATTCAACCTCCATTTTTACGACTTACTAATCTAAAACAGTTAAATGACCCGATGGAAGGAAGAGTAGCATATGATTATTTGGGTATAGATAATACGTTTTTCAAACAATATCAAACTTCTAATGTTTTTATATCTTCTCTAACCACGGTATCTGATAGTTTACCTATGTGGAAGGAATATGCAGATTCCTCTCAGGGAGCATTTCTTGAATATGATCTGTCTTATCTTGAAGATATAGTTGCTCATAAATCTATAGAGTTTGTTAAAGTTCATTATTTAGATTTAATATCAGAAAATAAAGACGAAACAGAGGTTGGTAAATTTCTTGATAATTTAAAACAAATTTTTGAAAAATTACAAGAGCTGGAAGCTGAAAAAGAATTAATAGATTTTGCTGAGAAATTAAAGAAGATTTCTTACCTTTTCAAAGTTAAAGACTATGAGTATGAAATGGAGTATCGTATTTTAATTAATTTAGATGATACAGCGATACAAAATATTATTAAAAGAGATGCTAATGATTCATCAAATGAGAAGTACTTTAAGAAAGAAGAAATTGGGTTAGAAGTTTTTGATAAAGTTAACTATAAAGATTTTAGGAAGTATATCGTCTTGAACCCAAAAGATAATGGCAGATTTGATTTATTTGTATATATCAATCTGGCACCTTTGAAATACTCAAAAGTAATTCTAGGTCCAAAGGTTACGGATGCAGACTATATTGCTCCTTATCTTAAACTTGCCAATCCTGATATAGAGATAGAAAGTTCGAAAATTCCTTATCGTTAAGTTGAGAACGATTTAGAGCAGAAGGTGGAATGGCAGAATTTATTTCAAACAGATAGATAATTCAGAGATACCAGATTCCTTACTACTATTGTGCTAAAGGATGGCGTTCAGGTAGTAGTGTCTTTTTAAAGTTTCAGAGTTATAAGGTAATTAAGTTTAAAGTGAAAGATAATTCAAAATTAGAAAGCGAGTAAATTTATGTCCCGTTCTCAATTAACGATTTTAACCAATATCTGTCTGATTGAAGACCCCGAAACTCAGCGCGTGGTGATGCAGTATCGCTCTCCTGAAACCAATCGCTGGTCAGGTTATGCCTTTCCAGGAGGCCATGTAGAAAACGGCGAGGCTTTCGCAGAGTCTGTCATTCGTGAAATCTATGAAGAAACAGGGTTGACTATCCAAAATCCTCAACTTGTCGGCATTAAAAATTGGCCACTAGATACAGGTGGGCGCTATATTGTCGTTTGTTATAAGGCGACTGAGTTCTTTGGTACTCTTCGCTCTTCAGATGAAGGAGAGGTTTCTTGGGTACAAAAAGACCAGATTCCAAACTTGGATCTGGCCTATGATATGTTGCCTTTGATGGAGATGATGGAAGCTCCTGACAAGTCAGAGTTTTTCTACCCTCGCCGTACAGAAGACGATTGGGAAAAGAAAATTTTCTAATCCTTTACTAAATAACCTAGCTGATCCAAGGCCTCCTCGATATAGTGGAGGTCTTGTTGTGTTTCGGCTTCGACTAGGTGGTAATGAATGCCATCTGTCAATTCAGATAGAGGTCTAAAGTCAGAATGCTCGACTTGTTCTAGAAAATGTTGAACATCTCTGCGACAAGAAAGTTTGAGTAGAGTTTCAATTTCTCCGTAAACAGGATGATCAATCAAGGTATTTTGAACACGCCCTCCATTATCTACGATAGCAAGAAGTTCCTGACCGATTTCTTCAACTTCATGTTTCACTTTGAAAAGTTTGTGGACGTATGGATTGGTATCAATCTGTTTATAGATGTAGCCACGATTAGTGGATAGGATAGGAGCGCCATCGGCTCTTAAAATTGCAATGTCCTGTACAATGATCTGACGTGTGACATGAAAATGTTCCGCCAAACTTTGGCCATTAAGGGCTTTAGGAGCTTCTTTCAAGAGTTGGAGAAGAGCATGTTTGCGATCTTTTGTCATAGCTTTTCCTTTTTAACGGCGTTTTCGAAGCACTTTATAGACAGCTAGTGCTAATGTATAGTCTACCATACTATGGATAATTGTACCAAATCCAACTAGTACAAATAGAACATAAAACATATTTTCTACATTGGTACCAGAAGTTGCGTAAAAAACGACACAGGCCAATACTTCAGCAAGGGCATGGACAAGTGCTAACACAAAGTTGAAAATCCAGGAAGCTTTTGGTTTATCTAGGGTATCGGGGAATTTTTGTAGGTAAAGAGCCCCCAAAGTCCCAAAAAAGATATGGGAAAAAGCTCGAAATACGATAACCATAGGATAGCCAGCCATCAAAAATCCAAAACTAGAGGCTAGGATGACAAAAACTGCCATCAAGGGCGACAAGAACATGGCAATAAAAATAGCGATATGGCTCCCTAGAGTGTAAGAAGCAGGAGGAATGACAATCTTAAAAGGCATAACAATTGGAATCAAAATCGCAATAGCCGTTAAAAGGGCAGTCATTGTCATAAATTGTGTCTTTTTCCGTGTATTCATAAGAATCTCCTTTTTATTGTATATACACTAGTATAGTACGATAAAATAGACAATAAAGCAAGGATTTACTTAGGTTTATAGGTCATTTTTAAGTTAATACTCTTCGAAAACCTCTTCAAACCACGTCAGCTTCCATCTGCAATCTCAAAACAGTATTTTTAGCTGTCTTCGTCAGTTCTATCCATAACCTCAAAACCGTGTTTTGAGCAACCTGCGGCTATCTTTCTAGTTTACTTTTTGATTTTCATTGAGTATAAATATAGTAGTTTGAAACTGGAAGAGTACATCATGAATGATAAAATATTTCTAGAAATTAATTTGAATTCCCTAATCTATTTGTTGGTATCTTATTTCAATCTATTTTACTGGTAAAAATTTCACTAAATATAAAAAATATAGAACAAAATCTCCACCTTCAAGCTTGAAAGCGGAGATTGTTTTTATTTCTTCAAAGTTTGTAATCTTGGGACAATGGCTAGGGTTAGAACTGCGGAAATGACTAATTCGGCAATCGAATTTGTTGAGATAACAGTTGCTAGGAGTTTTTGGATATTACCATCAAAAACATTTCCAAAAAGGTAGAAAATTCCACCAAGTACAAAGACTGTGTTGGTAAGTGAACCAAGGGCACCAGCTAAAATCAGACCAGTCTTGTTTTTCATTAGTTTATAGACTAGATACGGAGTTAAACCAATCAAAATACGTGGGACGATGGCAATGATAGCTGAGTAGATGTTTCCGTTTGGTACAAATGGTGAGAAGAGATAGCTTGTAGGTAGAATAGTAATCGTATTAACTGTCAAGCTAAGAAGCCCCATCAAAAATCCAAGTGTAACCCCAACTCGTGGACCGTAGATAATGCTGGCAATAATGACAGGAATATGAACGATGGTCGGTTTGATTGGAAATGGAAAAAGGTTAAAGATAAGTGAGCTCAGAAAGTGTATCACGAGCATGGTTGCAAAAAAGATAGCAATGGGTGCAATATTAGAGCGTTTTTTCATCGAGAGTTTCCTTTATTCTTTCTAAAATAATTGTGAGGTCGGCTAAAGCTCCTCGTCCATGGTCGCCACAAGCTAGTAGGGATTCCTTAGGAGTAATCAGCTGATAGCCGTAGGTTTCTAATGTTTTCAGATTATTCTGAGTTGCTGGATGGTCATACATTTTTGTATTCATAGCAGGAGCTATTAGTTTAGGAATATGACTGGGCAAGGCTAGAGCTGTACAAGTTACCATGTTGTCCGCAAAACCATGGGCTAGTTTTGCAATAGTGTTAGCTGTTGCAGGGGCCACGATGAATAGATCAGTTTCTTTTCCAAGTTCGATATGATTGACTTGATCAGGATAGGGTTCCTTCATGACATCTAAGTGGACAGGATTCTGAGAGAGTACTTGTAGTGTCAAAGGTTGGATAAACTCTGTAGCAGCCTGAGTCATTAAGACTGTGATCTGATGACCTTGTTTTTTTAGAGAACTGACTAAATCTGCCGACTTGTAAGAGGCGATTGAGCCCGTTACAGCCAAGAGAATGTTTGCCATAGCTTTCCTTTCTAAGAATGATAGGTTTGAATTTTTTCAAGGAGGAGTTTTGCAATTTCTTCTTTAGTGTTAACCGTTTGAAGATAATCTTTCTCAACAAAGATTGCACGATGCTGGTTTGGTGAGATTTGAGTCAGATCATTTGCGATAATCAAGTCTGCTTGGTTCTTGATAAGACTTTTTCTAGCAATGTCAACCAGATGATCTTCGCTAACATCAACCAGCAGTTTAAAGCCAATCAGATGAATAGCAGGATTCCACTCCTTGACTAGAGAGATGATTTTGGGTGTCTTTTTTAGGAACAAAACCTGAACCTCGTCAGTTGAAGAAATCTTAGTCTGATGATTCTGCTTGCTTAAAAATTCTTCTAGATTGGAGCTAGCCTGAACTTCCTCCAGCCCTGTCATATAGACAGGAGTGTAGTCGGACACCGCCATTGAGTGAATCAAAACCTGATAATCTGCAACACGTTCTTGCATTTCCAGTAGAAGGTCCTTGGTATTGTTAATTTCTCGAATACTTAGATTGGGATGGGCTTCTGGTTTCAAAGCTCGTTTTGTCGTTATTAAACAAACTTCATGCCCTGCAGCAAGCAGGGTTTCTGTGATGATTTTCCCCAAGCGACCTGTAGAATGGTTAGTGATAGAGCGGACGCTATCGATAGCTTCACTGGTACCGCCCGATGTAACTAAAATTTTCATAGCACTATTGTACACAAAAATAAACGGTAAGTAAAATGAAAGTGATAAATTTTTGGTAAAAACGAAGATTTACTATAGTTTCAAACTATAAAGCCATATAAAATTTAAGAAAGGGCTCTAAAAACCTTAAAAATAGGGATATTTACGAACGTTTAGAGAGTTTTCGGATGTTAAAAATCTTGTTTTGTGTTATAATGAATTATCATATAAGAGGTTAGAGGAGTTTTGAATGAAAACAGATATTGAAATCGCACAGAGTATTGAGTTGAAGCCCATTATTGATGTTGTAGAGAAGCTTGGTATTTCTTACGATGATTTGGAGTTGTATGGAAAGTACAAGGCTAAGCTCAGCTTTGATAAAATTCGTGCAGTTGAGAGTAATCCAGTTGGGAAATTGATTCTGGTTACTGCCATCAATCCAACACCTGCAGGTGAAGGGAAATCAACCATTACCATTGGTCTGGCGGATGCCTTGAATAAAATTGGCAAGAAAACGATGATTGCTATCCGCGAACCATCTCTTGGTCCAGTAATGGGGATTAAGGGTGGTGCTGCAGGAGGTGGTTACGCTCAAGTTCTACCAATGGAGGACATCAATCTCCACTTTACTGGGGATATGCACGCCATTACAACTGCCAACAACGCCCTTTCTGCCTTGATTGACAACCACTTGCACCAAGGCAATGAGCTGGGAATTGATCAACGTCGTATCCTTTGGAAACGTGTTGTGGACTTGAACGACCGTGCTCTTCGCCATGTAACAGTTGGGCTTGGTGGCCCTCTAAATGGTATTCCACGTGAGGATGGCTTTGACATTACCGTCGCTTCCGAAATTATGGCAATTCTTTGCTTGGCAACGGACATCGAGGACTTGAAACGCCGTTTGGCCAATATCGTTATCGGTTATCGCTATGACCGTACACCAGTTTCTGTAGGTGATTTGAAGGTTGAAGGTGCCTTGGCTTTGATTTTGAAGGATGCTATTAAACCGAACCTGGTTCAGACAATTTACGGAACACCTGCCTTTGTACATGGTGGTCCATTTGCCAATATTGCTCATGGATGTAATTCAGTCTTGGCAACAAGCACAGCCCTTCACTTGGCTGATTACACAGTTACTGAAGCTGGGTTTGGTGCAGACCTTGGTGCCGAGAAATTTCTTGATATCAAGACACCAAACTTGCCAACTTCTCCAGATGCAGTAGTTATTGTCGCAACCCTTCGTGCCCTTAAGATGAATGGTGGTGTGGCTAAAGATGCTCTGACTGAAGAAAATGTAGAAGCAGTTCGTGCAGGTTTTGCTAACTTGAAACGCCACGTTGAAAATATCCGTAAGTTTGGAGTACCTGCAGTTGTAGCAATCAATGAATTTGTTTCTGATACAGAAGCTGAAATCGCAGCCTTGAAAGAACTTTGTGCTTCAATTGATGTGCCAGTTGAATTGGCTAGTGTCTGGGCTGATGGTGCAGAAGGTGGAGTAGCACTTGCTGAAACGGTTGTCAAGACTATTGCTGAAACTCCAGCTAACTATAAACGTTTGTATGACAATGACCTTTCTGTTCAAGAAAAGATTGAAAAGATTGTTACTGAAATCTACCGTGGTAGCAAAGTAAACTTTGAGAAGAAAGCTCAAACACAAATCGCTCAAATTGTTCAAAACGGATGGGACAAATTGCCAATCTGTATGGCTAAGACCCAGTATAGCTTCTCAGACAATCCAAATGCACTTGGAGCACCTGAAAACTTTGAAATTACCATTCGCGAATTGGTGCCAAAATTAGGTGCAGGCTTCATCGTTGCCCTAACTGGCGATGTCATGACCATGCCAGGCCTACCAAAACGTCCAGCAGCTCTCAACATGGATGTTGAAAGCGATGGAACCGTTCTAGGCTTGTTCTAGTATATTGAAATTGACTTTATACTCTTCGAAAATCTCTTCAAACCACGTCAGCTTCACCTTGCCGTATATATGGTTACTGACTTCGTCAGTTCTATCCACAACCTCAAAGCAGTGCTTTGAGCAACCTGCGACTAGCTTCCTAGTTTGCACTTCGATTTTCATTGAGTAAAAAATGAGTTTGGAAATACTATCCAAGCTCATTTTTTATCTAAGATATAAGGAGTTTTCTTCTACACGTAACCAGTTTAGGTAAAGATATTTTCCCTGAATTCTGATATAATAGAAATATTGACTTCAAGAGTAAGGAAGAGAAGATGAACGCATTATTAAATGGAATGAATGACCGTCAGGCTGAGGCGGTGCAAACGACAGAAGGTCCCTTGTTAATCATGGCGGGGGCAGGGTCTGGAAAGACCCGTGTTTTGACCCACCGTATCGCTTATTTGATTGATGAAAAGCTGGTCAATCCTTGGAATATCTTGGCCATTACCTTTACTAATAAGGCTGCGCGTGAGATGAAAGAGCGTGCTTATAGCCTCAATCCAGCCACTCAGGACTGTCTGATTGCGACCTTCCACTCCATGTGTGTTCGTATTTTGCGTCGGGATGCGGACCATATTGGATACAACCGAAATTTCACTATTGTAGATCCTGGAGAGCAGCGAACTCTCATGAAACGCATTCTCAAGCAGTTGAACTTGGATCCTAAAAAATGGAATGAACGAAGCATCTTAGGGACCATTTCCAATGCCAAGAATGACCTGATTGATGATGTAGCTTATGCTGCCCAAGCTGGCGATATGTACACGCAAATCGTGGCCCAGTGTTATACTGCTTATCAAAAAGAGCTTCGTCAGTCGGAGTCGGTTGACTTTGATGATTTGATTATGCTGACCCTGCGTCTCTTTGATCAAAATCCTGATGTTTTGACCTACTACCAGCAGAAGTTTCAATACATCCACGTTGATGAGTACCAAGATACTAACCATGCCCAGTACCAATTGGTCAAACTATTAGCTTCCCGTTTTAAAAATATCTGTGTTGTTGGGGATGCCGACCAGTCTATCTATGGTTGGCGTGGTGCTGATATGCAGAATATCTTGGATTTCGAGAAAGATTATCCCCAAGCCAAGGTTGTTTTGTTGGAGGAGAATTACCGTTCAACTAAAACCATTTTGCAAGCGGCCAACGAGGTCATTAAAAACAATAAAAACCGCCGTCCTAAGAATCTCTGGACTCAAAATGCTGATGGGGAGCAAATTGTTTACTATCGTGCCAATGATGAATTAGATGAGGCTGTATTTGTAGCCAAAACCATCGATCAACTGGGTCGCAACCAAAACTTCCTTCACAAGGATTTTGCAGTTCTCTATCGGACTAATGCGCAGTCCCGTACAATTGAGGAAGCCTTGCTCAAGTCAAATATCCCTTATACCATGGTTGGCGGAACCAAGTTCTACAGCCGTAAGGAAATCCGAGATATTATCGCTTACCTCAATCTTATTGCCAATTTGAGTGACAATATCAGTTTTGAGCGCATTATCAACGAACCGAAACGTGGAATTGGGCCAGGTACAGTTGAGAAAATCCGTGACTTTGCGAATATGCAAAACATGTCTATGCTAGATGCTTCAGCAAATATCATGTTATCTGGTATCAAGGGTAAGGCAGCTCAGTCTATCTGGGATTTTGCTAATATGGTTCTGGATTTGCGGGAGCAACTGGATCAATTAAGTATTACTGAGTTAGTTGAGGCTGTTCTAGAAAAAACAGGTTATGTTGATATTCTTAATGCCCAAGCGACTCTAGAAAGCAAGGCTCGGGTAGAAAACATCGAGGAGTTCCTTTCTGTTACGAAAAACTTTGATGACACCTCTGATATACCAGAAGAGGAAACTGGTTTGGACAAACTGAGTCGTTTCTTAAATGACTTGGCCTTGATTGCGGACACAGATTCAGGTAGTCAGGAGACATCAGAAGTGACCTTGATGACCCTACATGCTGCTAAAGGTCTCGAGTTTCCAGTTGTCTTTTTGATTGGGATGGAAGAAAATGTCTTTCCACTTAGCCGTGCGGCTGAAGATCAAGATGAGTTGGAAGAAGAGCGTCGTCTGGCCTATGTAGGTATCACGCGTGCAGAGAAAATCCTCTATCTGACCAATGCCAACTCACGCCTGCTTTTCGGTCGTACCAACTACAACCGTCCAACTCGTTTTATTAATGAAATTAGTTCGGACTTGCTTGAGTATCAAGGATTGGCCCGTCCAGCAAATACAAGCTTTAAGGCATCATATAGCAGTGGTGGCCTTGCCTTCGGTCAAGGTATGAGTCTTGCCCAGGCCATCCAAGACCGTAAACGTGGCGCGGCACCAAAAACTATCCAGTCAAGCGGTCTTCCATTTGGTCAATTTACAGCTGGCGTAAAATCAGCGTCTAGTGAGTCAAATTGGTCCATTGGTGACATTGCCCTCCACAAGAAATGGGGAGAGGGAACTGTTCTGGAAGTTTCAGGTAGCGGTGCTACGCAGGAATTGAAAATCAATTTCCCAGAAGTTGGTTTGAAAAAACTTTTAGCTAGTGTAGCCCCAATTGAGAAAAAAATCTAATTTTTCATCCTTCTCACGAATAATAAAGTGAGGAGGATTTTTATGTACAGTATTTCATTCCAAGAAGATTCATTATTACCAAGAGAAAGACTGGCCCAAGAAGGAGTAGAAGCCCTCAGTAATCAAGAGTTGCTAGCTATTTTACTCAGAACAGGAACACGTCAGGCTAGTGTTTTTGAAATTGCCCAGAAAGTCTTGAGCAATCTTTCAAGCCTAACGGATTTAAAAAAAATGACCTTGCAGGAATTGCAGAGTCTGTCTGGCATCGGGCGAGTTAAAGCTATAGAATTGCAAGCCATGATTGAACTGGGGCATCGTATCCACAAACACGAGACCCTTGAAATGGAAAGTATTCTCAGCAGTCAAAAGTTAGCCAAGAAGATGCAACAGGAGTTGGGACATAAAAAACAAGAGCACTTGGTGGCGCTCTATCTCAATACTCAAAATCAAATCATTCATCAACAGACCATTTTTATCGGTTCTGCAACTCGTAGTATCGCTGAACCGCGAGAGATTCTTCACTATGCAATAAAGCATATGGCGACTTCACTTATCTTGGTCCACAATCATCCTTCAGGAGCGGTAGCACCTAGTCGAAATGATGATCATGTCACTAAACTTGTCAAAGAAGCCTGCGACCTGATGGGTATTGTTCTCTTGGACCATTTGATTGTCTCACATTCTAATTACTTTAGTTATCGTGAAAAGACAGATTTAATCTAAAGTTCATTAACAACATAGTCAAAGAGTTTTTTATCCTTGGGACGATTTTCAAATAGAAATTCTGGGTGCCATTGGACACCGAGAAAGGGAACATTATCCGTACTTATGACAGCTTCAATGATACCATCTTTAGGATCATGAGCCGCAATCTTTAAATTTGGTGCTAAATCTTTTATACTCTGGTGGTGGAAGGAGTTGATATGGGAAATTTCTCCATAGATTTCTCGAAGAACAGTATCTGGTTCTGTCACCAAGCGTTGGGTTGTGTACTCAGCAGAAGAATCCTGCCAGTGGTCTTCGATATCTTGATACAGAGTGCCACCCATAGCAACGTTAAAGAGTTGAGTACCACGACAGATGGAGAAAATTGGCTTTTTCTGTTTGATAGCTTCCTTAATGAGGGCCAGTTCGAAGATATCTCTTTGAAGGTGATAGTCATCGCTATCAATGGTTTTCGGTTCGCCATAGAATTTTGGATCAACATTTTGCCCACCTGTTAAGATGAGCTTGTCAATCATACTGATATAGTGGCAGGCCATTTCTTGATCACCAATCGGTAGGATGATGGGAATCCCTCCAGCGTCTTTAACGCCTTCAACAAAGCCTTTTGCTACGTAGCTCATCATGATGTTATCATCTGGATGAGTTTTTTCGTTTCCTGTGATCCCAATAACTGGTTTTTTCATAAAATGATTTTCGCTTTCTAATCCTCTTTTCGCATGAAGTAGAGGAGGGTTTGGAGTTCACTTGTCAAATCGACATATTGAACGACCACGTCTTTTGGTAAATGAAGATGAACTGGTGAAAAACTGAGAATTCCTTTCACGCCAGCATCAACCAAGAGATTAGCGACCTCTTGTGACTTAACGCTGGGAACGGTCAGGATAGCAGTCTTAACATCAGCATCCTTGATTTTTTCTTTGATTTGAGAAATCCCGTAAATAGGAATTCCATCAGGAGTTTGCGTACCGACTTCAGGATGCTCATCTAGGTCAAAGGCCATGATGATTTTCATCTTGTTACGCTCGTGGAAGCGGTAGTGTAGCAGGGCATGCCCCATATTTCCAATACCAACCAGCATGACATTGGTAATAGAGTTATCATTGAGCAAATCGGCAAAAAATGTCATCAGTTTTTTGACATCATAGCCAAAACCACGACGACCAAGTTCACCAAAATAGGAAAAATCCCGACGTACGGTCGCAGAATCAATACCGATGGCCTCTGCAATTTGTTTAGAGTTGGCACGTTCAATCTTTTCTGCATGAAATCTCTTAAAAATTCGATAGTAGAGGGAGAGTCTTTTTGCTGTAGCTTTTGGAATAGCGGACTGTTTATCTTTCACAAAATCACAACCTTTCTATTCTTCTATTTTATAGAAACATTGTGAAAAAATCAACAAAAATAAGAGAAAACTAAGAAAAATCTTAGTTTTGATGTAAAAAATCTGCATGTGATAGAAAACGGTAGAGGTCTCCGACCAGTCCTTGGTAAACTTCCTGTCCCTCAAAAGTCAAAGAAGTCACATAAAGTGTATCTGGTAGGGTCACACATCCTGACAAAGCCAGCATGAGAGCCTCATAATCTTCATACTTGAGAGTACGCTCTACATGATAGCTGTCTTTATAGGTCAGTTTAAACATATAGGACCTATCTTTCAGATTTTGTAAAGACACCACGTTCTACCAAACTATCCATGAGGAAATAGAATTTTTCCTGATGAATGTGGTGGTCTTCTGATTTGAAAATATCAACCAGACGGAGACCAAACTTGTCAGTGATATTGATTTTAGCCCCTGTTAGCTCTTTATTGATAATGATTTTGAGTTGGAAGCCTTCACCGCTGTTTGGAACTTTTTCAAGTAAGCGAGTCAGTTCATAGTTACCAACCTTTGTCTCAAAAAAAGTATTGTCCTTGAGGGTAAACTTTTTAACAGAAGGGCTAAGAGTGTAGTCGTAACGACAATTTTTTAACTGAATGGTTTTTTCAAATGCCATATGGCTAACCTCCGATAATTTCTTTTAAGGTCTTTGCGAGGGTATGTAGGTCTTCGACAGTATTTTCTGGAGAGAGACTGATACGAACGGATTCCTTCAAGCGTTCTGAATTTGCTCCGTACATAGCTTCAAGAACATGGCTGGATTGGACAATGCCTGCGGTACAGGCTGAGCCAGTAGAGATTGAAATTCCAGCCAAATCTAGACGAAGGAGTAAGAGATCATTTTTCTGACCAGGAAATCCAATATTGAGAACATAAGGAAGATGGTGTTGTCCTCTATTCAGGTAATACTGAACTCCCTCAAGCTCCGCAAGAAAGGCAGTTTCTAGATTTTGTACATGTTGAAAATGTTCTTCTTGTTTTTCTAGGTCTTCTTTTAGGGCTGCAACCATGCCTACGATAGCAGCTAGATTTTCAGTCCCTGCACGTTTTTTCTGTTCTTGGTCTCCACCATGGAGATAGGAATCAAAGTCCATGCTAGATGCGTAGAGAAAGCCGATTCCCTTAGGACCATGAAATTTATGGGCAGAAGCAGTGAGAAAATCAATGCCCAATTCTTCTGGATGAATAGGGATTTTTCCAATAGCCTGAACTGCATCGACATGATAGGCGGCTGGGTGTTGCTTGAGTATTTGTCCAATTTCAGCAATGGGAAGTAGGTTTCCAGTCTCATTATTGGCAAACATAGTAGAAACCAAAATCGTATCGTCACGTAAGGCCTCTTGAATTTGCTGGGCTGTGATCTCTTGATTTTCTGGCTGGATAATGGTTGCTTCAAACCCAAAGTGTTGAACCAAGTAATCAATTGTTTCAAGGACAGCATGGTGCTCAATGGCAGTTGTGATGATATGTTTTCCTTGTTCTTGATGACGAAGGCAGTAGCCGATGATAGCAGTATTGTTGCCTTCGGTCCCGCCAGAAGTGAAAAAAATATGTTGAGGTTTTGTCCCCAATAACTGAGCTAGTTCCTGACGGGCTTCTCTCAAAAGCTTGCCAGCTTGACGACCATGCCCATGAATACTAGAAGGGTTCCCGTGGGTTTCTTGCATAACCTTGGTCATAGCAGAAATAGCAACTGCTGACATGGGAGTCGTCGCAGCATTGTCCAAATAAATCAAAGAATCACCTTATTTCTTTTTGTTGTAGGCAAAGAGTGGGCTGACTGGTTTTCTTTCGTGAATACGGACGATAGCATCACCAATTAACTCACTAGCAGTAATGTAGCATACGTTTTTAGGAGTTTTTTCTTTTGTTGCTACTGAATCAGTCACAAGAATTTCTTTAATACTAGTATTGTCAAGAAGTTCAGCAGCTCCTTCGACGAAGAGACCGTGGCTAGAAACAGCATAAATTTCTGTAGCTCCTTCACGTTCAACGATTTTAGCTGCTTCAGAGAAGGTACGTCCAGTATTTAAAATATCATCAATCAAGATGGCTTTTTTACCTTCAACATCACCAATGATATAACCTTCGTTGCGAGTTGCATCGTCTTGAGGATAATCGATAATGGCGATAGGAGCATCAAGATACTCAGCCAAGCTACGAGCGCGTTTCACACCTGAATTTTTAGGGCTGACGACAACAACATCTGACCCAAGTAGTCCCTTATCGCAGTAATGTTTTGCAAATAGGGGAACTGTGAAGAGGTTATCGACAGGGATATCAAAGAAGCCTTGAACCTGAACAGCATGCAAATCCAGAGTAAGGATACGATCAACACCAGCTTTAACCAGCATATTGGCAACTAGTTTAGCTGTAAGTGGCTCACGTGGTGAAGCAATGCGGTCTTGACGTGCATAGCCAAAATATGGAAGGACAACGTTGATACTGTGGGCACTTGCGCGAACACAAGCATCGACCATGATTAGTAATTCCATTAGGTGGTTGTTAACAGGGAAACTTGTTGATTGGATGATGTAAACATCATAACCACGGACACTTTCTTCGATATTTACTTGGATTTCTCCGTCTGAAAATTGACGTGATGACAGTTTTCCAAGTGGGACACCAACAGCTTGAGCAATTTTTTGTGCAATCTCTTGGTTAGAGTTAAGTGCGAAAAGTTTCATATTTTTTCTATCTGACATTATAGACCGTCCTCTGTAAACTTCATAAATCCTAGTTATATATGTTTTGCATATATGAACTGGGATTCGTGTATTTTTATCTCTTCTATTTTACCAAAAAATGGAGATTATTTCAGCTATTTTTCATGCTTTTGACAAATCGGACTAATTTTGAGGGAGCTTTTTGGTAGGAAATCTGATTTTTCTCTAAGAATTGTTGGAAATCCTGTTTGCCTTGCTCATGATCTTCCACTTCAAGCTCTAATTCGTAATCTGTCATATCAAAGTACTGACTTTCATCCAGTGCCATGAGACCAATAGCTGTTTGCATTTCATAGCGAAGTGTCGTTAGACAACCAAGGATCTGCCATTCACTTGTTTTAATACCATGTTTCGCCAATTCATCAAGAACCAGTCCCTGAGGAAGTTCTTCCTTAGCCAGATAGTTTTCAGCATCTTTTAGTTGCAATTTTTGGTTGTATTCCATGTTTCCAACACTTTGCGGAACTTTGAGTGTCAATTCTGCCCAGTCTTCAAAGGTTCGAATGCGCATAGCAACTTTCTTTTCTCGAAGTTCAAAATCAGGAGTGTCGATGTAGTAATTTTTTTGAAGAACAGGAGTGACGTCTGTGAACTGCTCTTTTAGACGATCATATTCATCTTTTTTCAATAATGTTTTCAATTCAATTTCTAAATGTTTCAATTTTCTTACCTTTTCTTTATCTATGAAAGCGGATTATATGATATAATAGCTTTGTATTTATTGTATATGAATCTGGAGAAAAAATCAAAGATATTTTTGACGGATAATATGAGAACAAGGGAGAATATATGACCTTAGAATGGGAAGAATTTCTAGATCCTTACATTCAAGCTGTTGGTGAGTTAAAGATTAAACTACGTGGTATTCGTAAGCAATATCGTAAGCAAAATAAGCATTCTCCGATTGAGTTTGTGACTGGTAGAGTCAAGCCGATTGAAAGTATCAAGGAAAAAATGGCTCGTCGTGGCATTACTTATGCAACCTTGGAACACGATTTGCAGGATATTGCTGGTTTGCGTGTGATGGTCCAGTTTGTAGATGACGTCAAGGAAGTAGTGGAAATTTTGCACAAGCGTCAGGACATGCGAATCATACAGGAGCGAGATTACATTACTCATCGAAAAGCATCAGGCTACCGTTCCTATCACGTGGTAGTAGAATATACGGTTGATACTGTCAATGGTGCCAAGACCATTTTGGCGGAAATTCAAATTCGTACCTTGGCCATGAATTTCTGGGCAACGATAGAACATTCTCTCAACTACAAGTACCAAGGGGATTTCCCAGAGGAAATTAAAAAGAGACTGGAAATTACTGCCAAAATTGCCCATCAGTTGGATGAAGAAATGGGTAAAATTCGTGATGATATCCAAGAAGCCCAGGCTCTTTTTGATCCTTTGAGTAGAAAATTAAATGACGGTGTAGGAAACAGTGACGATACAGATGAAGAATACAGGTAAACGAATTGACCTGATAGCTAATAGAAAACCGCAGAGTCAAAGGGTTTTGTATGAATTGCGAGATCGTTTGAAGAGAAATCAGTTTATACTCAATGATACCAATCCAGATATCGTTATTTCCATTGGTGGGGATGGCATGCTCTTGTCGGCCTTTCATAAGTACGAAAACCAGCTTGACAAGGTACGCTTCATTGGTGTTCACACTGGACATTTGGGCTTCTATACGGACTACCGTGATTTTGAGTTGGACAAGCTAGTGACTAATTTGCAGCTGGATACCGGAGCAAGAGTCTCTTACCCTGTTCTGAATGTGAAGGTCTTTCTTGAAAATGGTGAAGTGAAGATTTTCAGAGCACTCAATGAAGCTAGCATTCGTAGGTCTGATCGAACCATGGTGGCGGATGTTGTGATTAACGGTGTCCCCTTTGAACGTTTTCGTGGAGACGGACTAACAGTTTCAACTCCGACTGGTAGTACAGCTTATAACAAATCTCTTGGTGGAGCTGTTTTACACCCTACCATTGAAGCTCTGCAGTTGACAGAAATTGCCAGCCTTAATAATCGTGTTTATCGAACACTGGGCTCTTCCATTATTGTTCCTAAGAAGGATAAGATTGAACTTATCCCAACTAGAAACGATTACCATACTATTTCTGTTGACAATAGCGTTTATTCCTTCCGTAATATTGAGAGAATCGAGTATCAAATCGACCATCATAAGATTCACTTTGTCGCATCACCTAGCCACACCAGTTTCTGGAATCGTGTTAAGGATGCTTTTATTGGCGAGGTGGATGAATGAGGTTTGAATTTATCGCAGATGAACATGTCAAGGTTAAGACCTTCTTGAAAAAACACGAGGTTTCTAAGGGGCTACTGGCTAAGATTAAGTTTCGAGGCGGAGCTATTCTGGTCAATGACCAACCACAAAATGCGACGTATCTATTGGATATTGGAGACCGCGTTGTCATTGATATTCCCGCTGAGGAAGGCTTTGAAACTCTAGAAGCTATCGAGCGTCCACTGGATATTCTCTATGAGGATGACCATTTTCTAGTCTTGAACAAACCCTATGGAGTGGCCTCTATTCCTAGTGTTAATCACTCCAATACCATTGCCAATTTTATCAAGGGTTACTACGTCAAGCAAAATTATGAAAATCAACAGGTTCACATTGTGACCAGACTTGATAGAGATACTTCTGGCTTGATGCTCTTTGCAAAACACGGCTATGCCCATGCACGATTAGACAAGCAGTTGCAGAAAAAGTCTATCGAGAAACGCTATTTTGCTTTGGTTAAAGGTGAGGGATACTTGGAGCCAGAGGGGGAAATTATTGCTCCTATTGCGCGTGATGAAGACTCTATTATCACCAGACGGGTGGCTAAAGGTGGAAAGTATGCTCATACATCATATAAGATTGTCGCTTCTTATGGAAATATTCACCTGGTAGATATTCGTTTGCACACTGGACGAACCCACCAAATTCGAGTCCATTTTTCTCATATTGGTTTTCCTTTGTTGGGAGATGATTTGTACGGAGGTAGTCTGGACGACGGCATTCAACGTCAGGCCTTGCATTGCCATTACCTATCCTTCTATCATCCATTTTTAGAACAGGACTTGCAGTTAGAAAGTCCCTTGCCGGATGATTTCAGTAACCTTATTACTCAGTTATCAACTAATACTCTATAAAAACTGTTTCAGAGTATAATTATTATCTTAAAGGAGAAAACTCATGGAAGTTTTTGAAAGTCTCAAAGCCAACCTAGTTGGTAAAAATGCTCGTATCGTTCTCCCTGAAGGGGAAGAGCCTCGTATTCTCCAAGCAACTAAACGTTTGGTAAAAGAAACAGAAGTGATTCCTGTTTTACTTGGGAATCCTGAAAAAATTAAAATTTATCTTGAAATCGAAGGAATTGAAGATGGTTACGAAGTCATTGACCCTCAACACTATCCTCAATTTGAAGAAATGGTTGCTGCCTTGGTAGAGCGTCGTAAGGGCAAAATGTCTGAAGAAGATGCACGCAAGGTTTTGGTTGAAGATGTTAACTACTTTGGTGTTATGTTAGTATACTTGGGCTTGGTTGATGGAATGGTATCAGGTGCGATTCATTCAACAGCTTCAACAGTTCGCCCAGCCCTACAAATCATCAAAACTCGCCCAAATGTAACGCGTACTTCAGGTGCCTTCCTCATGGTTCGTGGTACGGAACGTTACCTATTTGGAGACTGTGCTATCAATATCAATCCTGATGCAGAAGCCTTGGCTGAAATTGCCATCAACTCAGCAATCACAGCTAAGATGTTTGGCATCGAGCCTAAAATTGCTATGCTAAGTTATTCTACTAAAGGTTCAGGATTTGGTGAGAGCGTCGATAAGGTTGTAGAAGCAACTAAAATTGCTCACGACTTGCGTCCTGACCTTGAAATCGATGGTGAGTTGCAATTTGATGCAGCCTTTGTTCCAGAAACTGCAGCTCTGAAAGCTCCTGGAAGCACGGTAGCTGGTCAAGCAAATGTTTTCATCTTCCCAGGTATCGAAGCAGGAAATATTGGCTACAAGATGGCTGAACGTCTTGGTGGCTTTGCGGCTGTAGGACCTGTTTTGCAAGGTTTGAACAAGCCAGTTAACGATCTCTCTCGTGGATGTAATGCTGATGATGTGTACAAGTTGACCCTTATCACAGCAGCTCAAGCAGTTCATCAATAAAAAGAAGTTGTACTAAATAATTCGTATTTATAATCAAAAAACGCATAGTATCAAGTGCTGAGTCCTGAACTGCACCCCAAAAGTTAGACAGAAAAAATCTAACTTTTGGGGTGTTTTTATTATGAAATTAACTTATGATGATAAAGTTCAGATCTATGAACTTAGAAAACAAGGATATAGCATAGAGAAGCTTTCAAATAAATTTGGGATCAACAATTCTAATATTAGGTACATGATTAAATTGATTGATCGTTACGGAATAGAGTTCGTCAAAAAAGGAAAAAATCGTTACTATTCTCCTGATTTAAAACAAGAAATGATTCATAAAGTCTTACATGAAGGCTGGACTAAAGATAGAGTTTCTCTTGAATACGGACTCCCAAGTCGTACGATACTTCTTAATTGGCTAGCACAATACAAGAAAAACGGGTATACTATTGTTGAGAAAACAAGAGGGAGATCAACTAAAATGGGACGTAAGCCAAAAACGAGACCTGAAGAGAGAACAGAATTAGAACGTCTTCAAGCAGAAAATGAGTAGCTGAGAGCGGAGAATGCTATCCTAAAAAAGCTAAGAGAACTCCGATTGAAGGAGGAAAAAGAGAAAGAAGAAAGACAGAAATTGTTCAAGAATTAATGACTGAGTTTTCGTTAGATATTCTTCTAAAAGCCATTAAACTAGCTAGTTCGTTCGACCTACTACTATCACTTGAAACAGCTAGATAAACCAGATAAGGACCAAGAGCTTAAAGATGAAATTCAATCCATTTTTATCGAACACAAGGGAAATTATGGTTATCGTCGGATTCATTTAGAACTAAGAAATCGTGGTTATCTGGTAAATCAGAAAAGAGTTCAACGCTTGATGGAAGTACTCAATTTACAAGCTAAAATGCGACAGAAACGAAAATATTCTTCTCATAAAGGAGATGTTGGCAAGAAGGCAGAGAATCTCATTCAACGTCAATTTGAAGGCTCTAAAACAATGGAAAAGTGCTACACAGATGTGACAGAATTTGCCATTCCAGCAAGTACTCAAAAGCTTTACTTATCACCAGTTTTAGATGGCTTTAATAGCGAAATTATCGCCTATAATCTTTCAACTTCACCCAACTTAGAACAAGTAAAAACAATGTTGGAACAAGCATTCACAGAGAAGCACTATGAGAATACGATTCTCCATAGTGACCAAGGCTGGCAATATCAACACGATTCTTATCATCAGTTTCTTGAGGGTAAGGGAATTCAAGCATCCATGTCACGTAAGGGTAACAGCCCAGACAATGGTATGATGGAGTCCTTCTTTGGGATTCTGAAATCGGAAATGTTTTACGGTTATGAGAAGTCGTTTCAGTCGCTTAAGCAATTGGAACAAGCTATTGTAGACTATATTGATTACTACAACAATAAACGAATTAAGGTAAAACTAAAAGGACTCAGCCCTGTGCAATACAGAACTAAATCCTTTGGATAAATTAATTGTCTAACTTTTTGGGGTCAGTACATATATGCGTTTTATTATGAAAAATGTTTATTAGATCTTATACTCGTATTGGATGTTGTCATTCAGACTCTGTTTTGATTGGATTATGATTGAAACTAGTTTCAAATAATTTAGAATTTTTAACTATTTTTGAAAGTAGAATCTATTGTCTACTGTGAAGTCTAAAACTGAAAATATTTATTATATAATAAGGTTAAGATAAAATATGAAAGGAGTAAAATGTCTTTCATGACGTATTGCAAAGTTGAACTGTACGCTATGCAAGATTGTTTAAATTAAAAATAATGGAAATTTCCATTAAATAGTTTAGTTTCTTTTGGAATTGTCTAGTCCTAGTGGCTAAAAATTTTAAGTCAAAAAGAAAGCGCTTTACCGAATTAGAAAATGAGAGGTAAAATATGAATCAGAGACATTTTGATAGAAAACAACGATACGGAATTCGGAAATTTGCAGTTGGAGCAGCTTCAGTAGTGATTGGAGCGGTTGTTTTTGGTGCTACTCCTGCTTTGGCTCAAGAGGCGCCATCAACGAGTGGTGAAACAGCAGGGCAATCTTTGCCAGAATTGCCTAAGGAAGTAGAGACAGGAAATCTGACGAATCTAGATAAGGAACTCGCAGACAAATTGTCAACAGCAACGGATAAGGGAACTGAAGTGAGCCGTGAAGAGTTGCAAGCAAACCCAGGGTCTGAAAAACCAGCAGAAACAGAAGCATCAAACGAAAATCCAGCTACAGAGAGTGAAGACAAAGAAGAAGTTGGAAACATTCCGCGTGATTTTTATGCCAGAGAGTTGGAAAATGCCAATACTGTTATAGAGAAGGAAGATGTTGAAACCAATCCTTCAAACGGGCAAAGAGTTGATATGAAGGAGGAGCTTGGCAAGCTTAAAAAACTTCAAAATGCGACTATTCATATGGAGTTTAAGCCAGATGCATCTGCTCCACGTTTTTACAACCTCTTCTCAGTTTCTAGTGATACCAAAGTAAATGAATACTTTACCATGGCCATTCTTGATAACACAGCTATCATTGAAGGTCGGGATGCCAATGGGAACCAATTTTATGGTGATTATAAAAATGCTCCTTTGAAGATTAAACCAGGTCAGTGGAATTCTGTAACCTTTACAGTTGAGAGACCCAATGCAGACCAACCAAATGGTAAGGTGCGCCTCTACGTAAATGGTGTCTTGTCTCGTACAAGTCCTCAATCTGGTCGTTTCATCCAAGATATGCCAGATGTCAACCATGTGCAAATAGGTACAACCAAACGTACAGGCAAAAACTTCTGGGGCGCTAATCTTAAAGTCCGTAATCTAACGGTTTATGATCGTACCCTTTCACCAGAAGAAGTTAAAAAACGTAGTCAGCTCTTTGAAAGAGGAGAGTTGGAGAAGAAACTTCCTGAAGGAGCAGAAGTTACTGATAAACTGGATGTTTTTGAAGGTGGTGAGAACCGCAAGCCAAATAAAGATGGTATTGCAAGCTACCGTATTCCAGCTCTGCTGAAAACGGATAAGGGAACCTTGATTGCTGGTGCAGATGAGAGACGTTTGCATCACTCTGACTGGGGCGATATCGGTATGGTTGTTCGTCGTAGTGATGATAAGGGCAAAACATGGGGAGATAGAATCGTCATCTCAAATCCTCGTGATAATGAGAATGCTAGAAGAGCTCATGCGG
Organism: Streptococcus sp. KHUD_015; assembly: GCF_051106265.1. Lineage (GTDB taxonomy): Bacteria > Bacillota > Bacilli > Lactobacillales > Streptococcaceae > Streptococcus. The sequence continues at coordinate 1,211,778 of NZ_CP193665.1, read as the reverse complement.
GATCACCAGTTAATATTGACATGGCCCTAGTCCAAGATCCGAAAACTAAGCGAATCTTCTCTATTTTTGATATGTTTGTAGAAGGTGAAGCAGTTAGAGATTTGCCAGGAAAAGCACCGCAAGCCTATGAGCAAATTGGGGATAAGGTTTACCAAGTTCTGTACAAAAAAGGTGAAGTAGGACATTATACAATCCGTGAAAATGGTGAGGTTTTTGACCCTGAAAATAGAAAGACAGAATACCGTGTTGTAGTCGATCCTAAGAAACCAGCTTATAGTGATAAGGGTGACCTTTACAAGGGTGAGGAACTGATTGGTAATGTCTACTTTGATTACAGCGACAAGAATATCTTTAGAGTTTCAAATACTAACTATCTCTGGATGTCTTATAGTGATGACGATGGTAAAACTTGGTCTGCACCTAAAGATATTACCTACGGTATTCGTAAGGATTGGATGCACTTCTTAGGTACTGGGCCTGGTACAGGTATTGCTTTGCACTCAGGTCCTCACAAAGGGCGTCTTGTTATCCCTGCCTACACTACAAATAACGTATCCTACCTAAGTGGATCCCAGTCTTCACGCGTCATTTACTCAGATGACCATGGTGAAACTTGGCATGCAGGGGAAGCTGTCAATGATAACCGTCCGGTAGGTAACCAAACAATTCACTCTTCAACTATGAATAATTCAGGTGCTCAAAATACGGAGTCAACCGTTGTTCAGTTGAATAATGGAGATCTCAAACTCTTCATGCGCGGATTGACAGGTGATCTTCAAGTTGCTACAAGTAAAGATGGTGGAGCAACTTGGGAAAAAGATGTGAAGCGCTATGCGGATGTCAAAGATGTCTATGTTCAAATGTCAGCTATACACACTGTACAAAATGGCAAGGAGTATATCGTCCTCAGTAATGCAGGTGGGCCAGGACGATACAATGGTCTGGTACACGTAGCACGTGTGGAAGCTAACGGAGATTTAACTTGGCTCAAGCATAATCCAATTCAAAGTGGTAAATTTGCTTATAACTCCTTGCAAGATCTTGGAAATGGTGAATTTGGTTTGCTTTATGAGCATGCAGATAACAACCAAAATGAATACACCTTGTCCTATAAGAAATTCAACTGGGATTTCCTAAGTAAGGATGGGATTGCTCCAACGAAAGCAACTGTGAAAAATGCTGTAGAGATGAGCAAAAATGTCATCGCTTTAGAATTTGATTCTGAAGTATTGGTGAATCAGCCACCAGTTCTAAAACTGGCAAATGGAAATTTTGCGACCTTCTTGACTCAGTACGATTCAAAAACATTGCTATTTGCAGCTAGTAAGGAAGATATTGGTCAGGAAATTACAGAAATCATTGATGGTGCAATTGAGAGCATGCATAATTTGTCTGTAAGTCTTGAAGGGGCAGGAGTTCCTGGTGGAAAAAATGGTGCAAAAGCAGCAATCCATGAAGTTCCAGAATTCACAGGTGCAGTCAATGGTGAAGGTACAGTTCATGAGAATCCAGTCTTTGAAGGTGGCATCAACGGTGAGGAAGCAGCAATTCATGATGTGCCAGAATTCACAGGTGGTATCAACGGTGAAGAAGCAGCTGTTCAGGAACTTCCAGAATATATTCCAGTAGAAACTTCAAAAGGAGAAGCAGCGACTCATGAAGTTCCATCTTATGAAGGAGGCGCTAATGCGGTAGAAGCAGCTAAATCAGAACTTCCATCCTATGAAGGTGGTGCTAATGCGGTAGAAGCTGCAAAATCAGAAGTTCCATCTTATGAAGGAGGCGCTAATGCGGTAGAAGCAGCTAAATCAGAACTTCCATCCTATGAAGGTGGCGCTAATGCGGTAGAAGCGGCTAAATCAGAGCTTCCATCCTATGAAGGTGGTGCTAATGCGGTGGAAGCAGCTAAATCAGAACTTCCATCCTATGAAGGAGGCGCTAACGCGGTAGAAGCGGCTAAATCAGAAGTTCCATCTTATGAAGGTGGTGCTAATGCGGTAGAAGCAGCTAAGTCAGAACTTCCATCCTATGAAGGAGGCGCTAATGCGGTAGAAGCGGCTAAATCAGAACTTCCATCCTATGAAGGTGGTGCTAATGCGGTAGAAGCCGCAAAATCAGAACTTCCATCCTATGAAGGTGGCGCTAATGAAGTACAGTCTGCTAGTTCGGATCTACCAACTCTTGCGGATGGTGTCAACGAGGCCGAAGCAACAGTGCATAAGGTGACAGAATATAAGGCTGACCCGTCTACTGCAGTGCAGGCTATGGCGCAAGAACATACTTATCAAGCACCTGCGGCGCAGCAGCATCTCCTGCCTAAAACAGGAAGTGAGGATAAGTCCAGTATTGCAATTGTAGGGTTTGTAGGGATGTTTCTCGGCTTGTTGATGATAGGGAAAAAGAGAGAATAATAGAGAAGTTGAGAACTTAAATTTTTAAAAATAAGAAGAGGTAATGGAAATAAAATTAGGTACCGACTTTTAAAAGTTAGATTTTTTCTGTCTAATCTTTTAGGTACACATCATACATCTTACCTCTTTTTATATTAATGGAACGTTATACTCATCTGTCCTTAGCCATAGAATGTCAAAAAATATAAAGTAAAAAAGTAGTAAAAATAATAAAAAAACTTTGTTTTTTTATTCTAATATAGTATACTTAGTATGATGAGAAATAGCTATTAGAAGCATTATTTTATCCAAAAAAATGTAAGCGATTTCTCGGTGCTTGTAATGGTCTAAATAAAGAATTTATTGGAAGGGGTTTTTGAATAGTACATAAAAATAACAATGTCACCAGTTAAAGCTGGGCTCGGGCAGTAGCTGACTGCTCTAGAAGATTAGGAGTATTTGATGAAACAATATTTTTTAGAAAAAGGTCGAATCTTTAGTATTCGTAAACTGACTGTTGGTGTTGCTTCTGTAGCAGTCGGTCTTGCTTTTTTTGCATCTGGGAATGTTGCGGCTAGTGAACTTGTGACAGAACCGAAACTTGAAGTGGACGGTCAAGGAAAAGATACAGCAGATGTAGATCATGAAAAAGTAGAAGCGATAAAAGAAGAAGTAACTGAAAAAACAGAACCTGACGTCGAGAAAGTGGCTAAGAAAGCCAAAACTACTGAAGTGGCTGGTGATGTACTCCCTGAAGAAATCTCTGATCGTGCTTATCCTGATACCCCAGTGAAACAAGTAGATACTTCAGCTATTGTTTCAGAAAGAGAAAGTCCACAAGTAGAGACTAAGAGTATATTGAAACCTACGGAAGTAGCTCCAACTGAAGGCGAAAAAGAAAATAGAGCCATTATCAATGGTGGGCAAGACCTTAAACGTATCAATTATGAAGGCCAGCCAGCTACCTCAGCTGCTATGGTTTATACAATTTTCAGTTCACCTTTAGCAGGTGGAGGTAGCCAACGTTATCTCAATTCTGGATCTGGAATCTTTGTAGCTCCAAATATTATGTTGACAGTAGCACATAATTTCTTAGTCAAGGATGCAGATACCAATGTCGGCTCTATTCGTGGTGGTGAGACTACTAAGTTTTATTACAATGTAGGTTCAAATACTGCTAAGAACAATTCTTTGCCAACGTCAGGAAATACCGTTTTGTTCAAGGAAAAGGATATTCATTTCTGGAATAAAGAAAAGTTTGGTGAAGGAGTGAAGAATGACCTAGCTTTAGTAGTAGCACCAGTACCGCTCTCGATTGCAAGTCCAAATAAGGAAGCTACCTTTACTCCTCTTGCAGAACATCGTAACTATAAAGCTGGTGAACCAGTTAGTACCATAGGATATCCGACAGATTCCACTTCTCCAGAATTGAAGGAACCAATCATCCCTGGTCAGTTGTATAAGGCTGATGGTGTTGTTAAGGGTATTGAAAAGCTTGATGATAAAGGAGCAGTTGGCATCACTTATCGCCTGACTTCTGTTTCTGGTCTTTCTGGTGGTGGAATTATTAATGGTGATGGTAAAGTTATTGGAATTCACCAACATGGAACTGTTGATAATATGAATATCGCTGAAAAAGACCGCTTTGGAGGAGGACTTGTCCTATCGCCTGAACAACTAGCATGGGTCAAAGAAATCATTGATAAATATGGAGTCAAAGGCTGGTACCAAGGAGATAATGGTAATCGTTACTACTTTACTCCAGAAGGAGAAATGATTAGAAATAAGACAGCTGTTATTGGCAAAAATAAATACTCTTTCGATGAAAGTGGTGTTGCAACTCTCCTTGAAGGTGTAGACTATGGACGAGTTGTCGTTGAGCACCTAGACCAAAATGATAATCCAGTCAAAGAAAACGATACTTTTGTTGAAAAGACAGAAGTTGGAACTCAGTTTGACTATAACTATAAAACAGAAATTGAGAAGACTGATTTCTACAAGAAGAATAAAGACAAATACGAGATTGTATCGATTGATGGCAAAGCTGTCAACAAGCAACTGAAAGATGCCTGGGGAGAGGATTATAGCGTTGTGAGCAAGGCTCCTGCAGGAACTCGTGTCATCAAGGTGGTTTATAAAGTCAATAAGGGTTCCTTCGACCTTCGTTACCGCTTGAAAGGTACAGACCAAGAATTAGCGCCTGCAACTGTTGACAATAACGATGGTAAAGAATACGAAGTTTCCTTTGTTCATAGATTCCAAGCCAAAGAAATTGCAGGATATCGTGCAGTCAATGAAAGCCAAGAAGCAACAATCCAACATAAAGGAGTGAACCAAGTTATTTTTGAATACGAAAAAATTGAAGATCCAAAACCAGTAACTCCTGTAACTCCAGTGGTTGATCCCAAAGACGAAGAAACAGAAATTGGAAACTACGGACCACTTCCAAGCAAGGCTCAATTGGACTACCACAAGGAAGAATTGGCAGCCTTCATCCATTATGGTATGAATACGTATACCAACTCTGAGTGGGGGAACGGTAGAGAAAATCCTCAAAACTTTAACCCAACTAACCTTGATACAGACCAGTGGATTAAGACTTTGAAGGATGCTGGATTCAAACGAACAATAATGGTTGTAAAACACCACGACGGTTTTGTGATTTATCCATCTAAATACACAGACCACACGGTAGCTGCTAGTCCATGGAAAAATGGTAAGGGAGATCTTCTCGAAGAAATCTCTAAATCAGCGACTAAGTATGATATGAATATGGGTGTTTACCTATCACCATGGGACGCTAATAACCCTAAATATCATGTTTCAACTGAAAAAGAATACAACGAATACTATCTCAACCAACTGAAAGAAATCCTTGGCAATCCTAAATACGGAAACAATGGTAAATTTATCGAAGTATGGATGGACGGTGCGCGTGGTAGTGGAGCACAAAAAGTAACCTACACCTTTGACGAATGGTTCAAGTACATCAAAGAAGCTGAAGGAGATATCGCTATCTTCTCTGCTCAACCGACAAGTGTCCGTTGGATCGGTAATGAACGTGGTATAGCCGGAGATCCAGTCTGGCATAAGGTCAAGAAAGCTAAAATCACTGACGATGTGAAGAATGACTATCTCAACCATGGGGATCCAGAAGGAGATATGTATTCTGTCGGTGAAGCAGACGTTTCTATCCGTTCAGGTTGGTTCTACCATGACAATCAACAACCAAAATCAATCAAAGATTTGATGGATATCTACTTCAAGTCTGTTGGTCGTGGAACGCCGCTTCTTCTCAATATTCCACCAAATAAAGAAGGTAAATTTGCAGATGCAGATGTGGCTCGCTTGAAAGAATTCCGAGCAACCTTGGATCAAATGTATGCGACTGACTTCGCCAAGGGAGCAACTGTAACTGCAAGCTCTACTCGTAAGAATCACTTGTATCAAGCAAGCCACCTAACAGATGGTAAGGATGATACTAGCTGGGCATTGTCAAATGATGCGAAGACAGGTGAATTTACAGTCGATCTTGGTCAAAAGAGACGCTTTGACGTAGTCGAACTCAAAGAAGATATTGCTAAAGGTCAACGTATCTCAGGGCTTAAGGTTGAAGTGGAGCTAAATGGTCGCTGGGTACCATACGGTGAAGGATCAACTGTTGGTTATCGTCGCCTTATCCAAGGTCAACCAGTAGAAGCGCAAAAGATTCGTGTAACCATTACTGGTGCACAAGCGACTCCTATTTTGACAAACTTATCTGTTTATAAGACACCAAGCAGTATCGAAAAAACAGATGGTTATCCTCTTGGATTGGACTACCATTCAAATACAACAGCCGATAAAGCTAATACAATCTGGTATGATGAATCTGAAGGTATTCGTGGTACATCCATGTGGACCAATAAAAAAGATGCTAGCGTAACCTACCGTTTCAACGGAACTAAGGCTTATGTCGTATCTACAGTGGATCCACATCATGGTGAAATGTCTGTTTATGTAGATGGTCAAAAGGTTGCAGATGTGCAAACTAAGAATACAGCTCGTAAACGTAGCCAGATGGTTTATGAAACAGATGACTTGGCTCCAGGCGAACACACGATCAAAATCGTTAATAAAACAGGCGAAGCTATTGCAACTGAAGGTATCTATACGCTTAATAATGCTGGTAAGGGTATGTTTGAGTTGAAAGAAACAACCTATGAAGTTCAAAAAGGCCAACCAGTTACTGTAACCATCAAACGTGTTGGTGGTAGCAAAGGAGCTGCGACAGTTCATGTCGTGACTGAGCCAGGAACAGGGGTTCACGGTAAGGTTTATAAGGATACAACGGCTGATTTGACCTTCCAAGATGGTGAAACAGAAAAGACTTTGACAATTCCGACAATTGACTTTACCGAGCAAGCTGATTCAATTTTTGACTTTAAAGTGAAAATGACAAGTGCATCAGACAATGCCTTGCTTGGATTTGCAACTGAAGCAACTGTTCGAGTAATGAAAGCTGACTTGCTTCAAAAAGATCAAGTAAGTCATGATGATCAGGCTAGTCAACTTGATTATAGCCCAGGTTGGCATCATGAAACCAATTCGGCAGGTAAATACCAAAATACTGAATCTTGGACATCATTTGGTCGCTTGAATGAAGAACAGAAGAAAAATGCTAGCGTAACAGCTTACTTCTATGGCACAGGTATTGAAGTTAAAGGTTTTGTTGACCCTAGTCATGGTGTCTATAAAGTTACTCTAGATGGTAAAGAACTTGAGTATCAAGATGGTCAAGGAAATGCTTCTCTTGTAGATGGTAAGAAATACTTCAGTGGTACAGCAACTACACGTCAAGGTGATCAGACTCTTGTTCGTTTGACTGGACTCGAAGAAGGTTGGCATGCTGTAACCTTGCAATTGGATCCAAAACGAAATGATACCTCTAGAAATATTGGTATTCAAGTTGATAAGTTCATCACTCGTGGAGCAGAAAGCGCTCTTTATACCAAAGAAGAATTAGTTCAGGCTATGAAGAACTGGAAGGAGGAGTTAGATAAATTTGATCAGACAAGCTTAAAGGACACTCCAGAGGCTCGTGAAGCTTTCAAATCAAACTTAGATAAATTATCTGAGCAACTTTCAGCAAGTCCTTCCAATGCTCAAGAAATTCTGAAAACAGCCACAGCCTTACAAGCTATCCTTGATAAGGAAGAAAACTATGGAAAAGAAGATACTTCGCCATCAGAGCAGCCAGAAGAGCCTAACTACGACCAGGCTATGGCAAGCTTGGCAGAGGCCATTCAAAACAAGAGCAAGGAACTGGGTAGTGATAAAGAAGCTAAGAAGCATCTCGTCGAGTTATCAGAACAAGCTCTTACAGCTATACAAGAAGCTAAGACACAAGATGCAGTAGACAAAGCCTTGCAAGCAGCTCTAACTTCTATCAACCAACTTCAAGCGACTCCGAAAGAGGAACCAAAACCATCTCAGCCAGAAGAGCCTAACTACGACAAGGCCATGGCAAGTTTGGCAGAGGCCATTCAAAACAAGAGCAAGGAACTGGGTAGTGATAAAGAAGCTAAGAAACATCTCGTTGAGTTATCAGAGCAGGCTCTTACAGCTATCCAAGAAGCCAAGACACAAGATGCAGTAGATAAAGCCTTGCAAGCAGCACTGACTTCTATTAACCAACTTCATGCGACTCCGAAAGAGGAAGAAACACCATCCCAGCCAGAAGAGCCTAATTACGACAAGGCTATGGCAAGCTTGGCAGAGGCTATCCAAAACAAGAGTAAGGAACTAGGTAGCGATAAAGAAGCTAAGAAGAAACTAGTTGAGTTATCAGAACAAGCACTTACAGCTATCCAAGAAGCTAAGACACAAGATGCAGTAGACCAAGCCTTACAAGCAGCTCTAACTTCTATCAACCAACTTCAAGCGACTCCGAAAGAGGAAGCAAAACCATCCCAGCCAGAAGAGCCTAACTACGACAAGGCTATGGCAAGCTTGGCAGAGGCTATCCAAAACAAGAGCAAGGAACTAGGTAGCGATAAAGAAGCTAAGAAGCATCTCGTCGAGTTATCAGAACAGGCACTTACAGCTATCCAAGAAGCCAAGACACAAGATGCAGTAGACAAAGCCTTGCAAGCAGCTCTAACTTCTATCAACCAGCTTCAAGCGACTCCGAAAGAGGAAGTGAAATATTCCATAGTTCCAACGGATGGAGATAAGGAACTAGTTCAACCTCAACCAAGTCTTGAAGTAGTAGAAGAAGTAATTAACTTCAAGACAGTTAAACAAGAAGATTCAAGTCTTCCAAAAGGTGAAACTCGAGTGAGTCAGGTAGGTCGTGCAGGTAAGGAACGTATCTTGACTGAAGTAGCACCAGATGGAAGCCGTACTATAAAACTTCGTGAAGTTATTGAAGTTGCGCAAGATGAAATTGTGTTGGTTGGAACTAAGAAAGAAGAATCAGCTAAAATCGTATCAGCTGACCATAAGGTACCAGAATTTACTGGTGGTGTGTCTGATTCTGAAGCAGCTATTCACAACTTACCAGAGTTTACTGGTGGTGTGTCGGGTTCTGAAGCAGCTATTCACAACTTACCAGAGTTTACTGGTGGTGTGTCTGATTCTGAAGCAGCTATTTACAACTTACCAGAGTTTACTGGTGGTGTGTCGGGTTCTGAAGCAGCTATTCATAACTTACCAGAGTTTACTGGTAGTATGACTGGTTCTGAAGGAGTTACTCATGGAGTTTCGAACGTTGAGGAAGGAGTTCCTAGTGGAGAAGCTGCAAGTCATCAAGAATCAGGATTTACTAGTGATGTAACTGCCTCTGAAAAAACTATGAATCAAATCGTAGATAAAAATGATGATAAGTCATATGTAGTTCCGCCTATGTTAGAAGATAAGACTTATCAGGCACCTGCAAATCGTCAAGAAGTTCTACCTAAAACAGGAAGTGAAGATGGTTCTGCTTTTGCATCTGTAGGAATTATGGGCATGTTCTTAGGAATGATTGGAATGGTCAAAAGAAAAAAAGACTAATTAATGTAAAATGCCCTTAAATAGTGTATTCGAATTGGATGCAAGAAGGTTGTAACAATTAGTTTTAGATTGTTTTCCTTGTATTAAGTGAAATACAATCAAGTAGACGAGAAAATTGGGAGATAACTAAAGGGGCAGGGAAAGATGTCACTTTTAATACTTAATGAAAATCAAAGAGCAAACTAGGATACTAGCCGCAGGCTGTACTTGAGTACAGCAAGACGATGTTGACGTGGTTTGACGAGATTTTCGACGAGTATAAAATACTAAAACCGAGCATTTCCGTAGTTGGATATGCTCGGTTTTTTATCAATTATTTATAAGCTACGATACCAATGATGGTATCAACTGCACGTTCCATAGTCTGAAGGCTAACATATTCAAAACGTCCATGCATGTTTTCGCCACCAGCAAAGATATTTGGAGTTGGGATTCCCATAAAGGAAATTTTAGAGCCGTCTGTCCCGCCGCGAATTGGTTCAATAATAGGTGTGATACCTAAATCTTCCATAACGGCCTTAGCAATGGTAATTGGAGTCATATCTTTTTCAATGACTTCTTTCATATTGTAGTACTGGTCTGTCAAGTTTAGGGTGACACGGTCGCTGCCAAGTTCTTGATTCATTTTATCAGCGATAGACTGCATAGCTGCTTTACGCGCTTCAAAGGCATCTTTTTCAAAATCACGAATGATGTAGCTTGCACGCGCTTCCTCGACACTACCTGTCACATCCATAAGATGATAGAACCCTTGGTAACCATCCGTTAACTCAGGACGTTCATTCTCTGGAAGTTGATTGTGAAAATCAATTGCTAACTGAAGGGCGTTGACCATTTGCCCTTTTGCAGTACCAGGATGGACATTACGACCTTGGAAATGCAATTCAGCACCAGCTGCTGAGAAAGTTTCGTACTGAAGTTCTCCTAGTGGTCCTCCATCAACAGTGTAGGCAAAATCAACATCAAAATCTTCTGCATCAAATTTATTAGCACCAACACCGATTTCTTCATCTGGACCAAAACCAACACGAATCTCACAGTGTTTGATTTCAGGATGAGCATTTAGATATTCAATGGCTGTCATAATTTCAGCAATTCCTGACTTATCATCGGCACCTAGCAAGGTTGTTCCATCGGTTGTGATAAGCGTTTGTCCTGGATATTTCTCAAGACTCTTGAAGTCGGATGGATCTAGTTTAAAACCAGAATTTCCAAGTTCAATCACACCCCCATCGTAGTTTTCAATTACCTGTGGATTGACTCCTTCGGCATTAAAATCAGCAGTATCCATGTGGGAGATGAAGCCAATTTTACGTGTTAAAGATGGATCATTGGCTGGCAAGGTTCCAATAGCAAAACCATTTGGTAGATAATAAACATTTTGTAATCCAACACGTTTCATTTCAGGAATGAGGACATTTGTCGCAAAGTCAACCTGACTCTGTGTACTTGGAGTAGTAGTAGAGTGTTCATCAGAGCGCGTGTTGACCTTAACGTAGGTTAAGAAGCGGTCCAAGAGATTGGGGTAAGTCATAAATAACTCCTTTTGAATTCATTTTTTCCATTGTATCATAGAAAGAAGAGAAAAACAAAAGACAGAAGTTAGGGAAATTCTCTATGTTAGCGTTTACTTATCAGTGGATTCATGATAAAATAAATTTGATAAAAACATCACAAGGAAGCAGTTATGAAAAAAGCAATTTTAATGATGACTTTCGGTTCGCCAGAAGAGATTACCTTTGAAGGTGTGGCTGATTTTTTCACAAATATTCGTCGTGGAGTGAGACCTCAAGACCACGAGATTCAAACACTCTATGATAATTATGTACTTATTGGAGGTACGCCTCTGCAAAGAATTACCCGTGAAGAAGTTTCCTTAGTAGAAGCTAGACTGGGGAATGAGTATAGTGTCTATTTTGCCAATAAATTTTCCAAACCTTTTATTCCAGATGTGATTGCTCAGATGGAAGCAGACGGCATTGAACAGTGTATTTGCCTGATTTTGGAGCCCCATTATTCTTTTTACTCTGTCATGGGTTATGAGAAATTTTTAGAAAGCAAGCAAATTCAATTTTTGGTCATTAAGGACTGGTATCAAGAAGAGGCCTTGCTAAACTATTGGGAAGATGAAATTTCTAAGATTTTAAAAGAAGAAGTAAAACAAGATAGCTTTAAAGTCATCTTTTCAGCACATAGTGTACCCATTTTTGCCTTGGATTTTGGTGACCCTTATATCGACCAAATTTTTGAAAATAGCAAGCTAGTCGCTGAAAAACTAGGCTTGAGTTCTGAGCAATATACTAATACTTGGCAGAGTGAAAGTGATATCGGAATTCCATGGATTAAGCCAGAC